>CAJXPR010000048.1 GCA_913058135.1 uncultured Gammaproteobacteria bacterium | reverse complement strand
TAGATCGTCGGCAGCGTCAGATGTGTATAAGAGACAGGATCAGGGCGTGGCCTATCGTCGTTCCTGCCGGGAGGGCGTCTGTGGCTCTGACGGCATGAACATTAATGGCACCAATGGTCTGGCCTGTATCACGCCGGTCTCGGTGGCCACCAAAGGTGGCAATAAACTGGTGCTGCGTCCATTACCGGGTCTGCCCGTGGTGCGGGATCTGGTTGTGGACATGAGTATTTTCTACACTCAGTTTGAGAAGGTGAAGCCGTTCCTGATGAACGACTCGCTGCCGCCGGCCATTGAGCGCCTGCAGTCACCGGAAGACCGGGCCAAACTGGACGGTTTGTATGAGTGCATACTGTGCGCGTGCTGCAGTACCAGCTGTCCGTCATTCTGGTGGAATCCGGAAAAATTCATTGGCCCTGCCGGTTTGCTTCAGGCTTACCGCTTTCTGGCCGATACCCGTGATACGGCAACGGAAGACCGGCTCGAAGACCTGCAGGACCCGTTTAGTGTGTTCCGTTGCCGCGGCATCATGAACTGTGTCGCGGTGTGCCCCAAAGGCCTGAATCCGACCAAGGCCATTGGTCATATACGTGAATTGCTGTTGCAGCGCGGCGCTTGAGGAATCAGTATTTATTATAGAGACGCTTCCGGTGTCGCTCACAAGGCGGCACTCGCGAATCCGGCTCTGTTGACCGGGAATGATAATAATGCATAACAGCATCATGGAGTTAATGTGGAGCACCGGGCACCTGTCTGGTGGTAACGCGGAATACGTCGAGCAGTTGTACGATCAGTACCTGAGCGACCCCGAGCAGGTGTCCGACGAGTGGCGACGCTACTTTGACGAACTGCCGAAGATTGCCGAGCAGAATCAGGGCGATGTCTCTCACAAGGAGATCCAGGAGTACTTCCGTCGCATTGGCAAAACCAGCCGTTTCATGCCGGTACTGAGTAACGACGTGGTGGTCAACTCCGAGCATGAGAACAAGCAGGTGCAGGTACTGCACCTGATCAGTTCCTACCGGGTCCGTGGCCACCAGAAGGCCACACTTGATCCCCTGTCGCTGATGCATCGACAGCGTGTGCCAGACCTGGAACTGGATTTCCACAACCTGTCGCCGGCCGACAATTCCACGGTTTTCCAGACCGGCTCACTGCATATCAATCGTGATACGGCAACGCTGCGGGAAATCGTCGATGTGCTGGAAAAGATCTATTGCGGATCGATCGGTTATGAATTCATGCATATTGTGGATCTCGCCGAGAAACAGTGGATCCAGAAGCGCATTGAACCCAAACACGGCAACCCGGGTTTTGAGCCCGAGGTCAAACGCCATTTGCTTGAACGTCTGTGTGCGGCCGAAGGTCTGGAAAAACATCTGGACTCAAAATATCCTGGCACCAAGCGTTTCGGCCTTGAGGGTGGTGAAAGCCTGATTCCGCTGGTGGATGAGCTGATCCAGCGCTCCGGCAGCTACGGTGTGAAAGAGATCGTTATCGGTATGGCCCACCGTGGTCGTCTGAATGTACTGGTCAATATTCTGGGCAAGAATCCATCTGAATTGTTCAGCGAATTTGAAGGCCGGGCACAGTACAAGAGCTCCGGTGACGTCAAGTACCACCAGGGCTTCTCGTCCAATATCATGACGCCGGGCGGTGAAGTGCACCTGGCCATGGCGTTCAACCCGTCTCACCTGGAAATTGTGTCACCGGTCGTTGAAGGTTCTGTGCGAGCGCGTCAGGATCGACGCAAGGACAATCTGGGCCACGCGGTGGTGCCGATCAGTATTCATGGCGATGCGGCCTTTGCCGGCCAGGGTGTGGTCATGGAAACCTTTCAGATGTCCAAAACCCGGGCCTACGGCACCGGTGGAACAGTGCATCTGATCATCAATAATCAGGTTGGTTTCACCACCAGCCGTCAGGATGACGCACGCTCGACCGAGTACTGCACGGATGTGGCAAAAATGGTTCAGGCGCCGATTTTCCATGTCAATGCCGACGATCCTGAAGCCGTGCTGTTTGTGACCCAGCTGGCACTGGATTTCCGTTACGAGTTCAAAAAGGACGTGGTTATCGATCTTGTCTGTTACCGCCGTCGTGGTCACAACGAAACAGATGAACCTGCTTCTACCCAGCCGACGATGTATCAGAAGATCCGCCAGCATCCGACCACGCGAGCGCTATATGCTGAGCGCATGATCAGTGAAGGCATTGTGAGCAGCGAGGAGGTCGATGAAATGAATTCCTCCTACCGCAGCGCGCTGGACACCGGCTCCCACGTGGTTAAAAGCCTGGTCAAGGAACCCAATGTCGAGATGTTTGTCGACTGGAATCCGTACCTGGGCCACACCTGGAGCGCGCACTACAATACCTCCATCAAGCTTGAAACACTGCAGGCGTTGGCACGCAAGATTACCTCCTTGCCGAAAACCCTGAATCTGCACAGGCAGGTCCAGAAAATTGCGGACGACCGGCAGAAAATGGCCGATGGCGAACTGCCCATCGACTGGGGTTTTGCCGAGACGCTGGCGTATGCGTCGGTGCTGACCAGCGGCAGTCGCATTCGCATTACCGGCCAGGACGTTGGCCGTGGCACCTTCTCGCATCGTCATGCTGTATTGCGTGATCAGGAAACCGAGGAAGAGTACATACCCCTGCGCAATGTCGTGGCAGACCCGAAAATGTTCTGCATTTACGACTCGCTGCTGTCGGAAGAGGCGGTATTGGCATTCGAGTATGGTTACGCTACCACCATGCCCAACGCCCTGGTTATCTGGGAAGCCCAGTTTGGTGATTTTGCCAACTCGGCCCAGGTTGTGATCGACCAGTTCATCACCAGCGGTGAACACAAGTGGCAGCGTTTGTGTGGTCTGACCATGCTGTTGCCGCATGGCTATGAAGGGCAGGGGCCGGAGCATTCCTCCGCGCGCCTGGAGCGCTTCCTGCAACTCAGTGCCGAACACAATATCCAGGTCTGCCTGCCGACGACCTCAGCGCAGGTTTTCCATATGCTGCGCAAGCAGGTCCTGTGTCCGCTGCGCAAGCCGCTGATTGTCATGTCGCCCAAGAGCCTGCTGCGCCACAAGGAAACCACGGCGACGCTGGAAGAGCTGGCGGAAGGTTCCTTCCAGGTTGTTATTGGCGAAACCGACGACAACATCGTGGCGGAGAAAGTTGAACGCGTGATTTTGTGCTCAGGCAAAGTTTATTACGATCTGCGCGCTGAACGGCGCAAGCGCGAGATCAGCAATATTGCCATTATTCGCCTGGAGCAGCTGTATCCGTTCCCGGAAGAGGACCTGTGCAAGGTCATGGAGCAGTATCCCAACTTCAAGGATGTCGTCTGGTGTCAGGAAGAGCCGATGAACCAGGGGGCGTGGTACTCCAGTCAGCATCATATGCGCAATGTCATTCAGAAAATCGGGTCGTCCGTGAATCTGCGTTACGCCGGGCGCGAAGCGTCTGCCGCCGCTGCCGCGGGTTATCCGGCCCTGCATTTGCAGCAGCTGAATGCTTTCCTGGAACAGGCACTGGGTAAAAACGAATAGACCATGATGGCTGCGGGACAGTTTTACATAACGTTATTTTAAAATTAGGGTTTGATGAATAACAATCAGACACACATGAGTGTAAGGAACAGACATGTCTATTGAGATCAAAGCACCAACACTGCCGGAATCGGTGCCCGATGGCACTATCGCAAGCTGGCACAAAAAGGCCGGCGATGCAGTCAAGCGCGATGAACTCCTTGTTGATATCGAAACCGACAAGGTTGTCATTGAAGTGGTATCACCTGCAGACGGTGTTCTGGAGAAAATCGTCAAGGAATCCGGCGACACTATTGTCAGTAATGAGTTGATCGCCCTGGTCAAGGAAGGAGCGGCGGCGTCGGAGGCAGACCAGTCCGACGATAAAAAGTCAGATGACAAAAAGTCAGATGATAAACAGGCGGACAGCAAGACTGAACAAAAAACAGACAAGAAGTCTGAATCAGCCTCTGACGACGCTCCTTTGCTGAGTCCGGCAGCGAAAAAGCTGGCCGAAGAACATGGCATCAAGGCGGATCAGGTTACCGGAACCGGTAAAGATGGCCGTGTGACCAAGGAAGATGTGATGAGCGCCATCGAAGGCGGCTCAAAGTCCGGTACCAGTGCTCCGGCCAAGCGCGAGCACCCGGTGGCAGACATGTCTTCCGGCCGTGTTGAAGAGCGTGTACCCATGAGCCGCCTGCGCGCCAAGGTGGCTGAGCGTCTGCTGCAGGCTTCCCAGACCACCGCCATGCTGACAACCTTTAACGAGGTCAACATGGAGCCGGTGATGTCGCTGCGTTCACGTTACAAGGATCAATTCGAAAAGACGCACGACGGTGTGCGTCTGGGTTTCATGTCGTTCTTCGTGCGAGCCTGCGTTGAAGCACTGAAGCGTTATCCGGCTGTCAATGCGTCCATCGACGGCAGTGACATTGTCTATCACGGCTATCAGGACATCGGTGTGGCGGTATCGTCGCCCCGCGGCCTGGTGGTACCGGTGCTGCGTAATGCCGACCACATGAGTCTGGCCCAGGTGGAAGCCAAGATTCGTGAGTATGGTCTGAAAGCGCAGGACGGTAAATTGTCCATGGATGAGATGACCGGCGGCACGTTCACTATCTCCAACGGTGGCGTATTCGGCTCATTGCTGTCGACGCCCATCCTCAACCCGCCACAAACAGCCATCCTGGGCATGCACAAGATTCAGGAACGACCCATGGCGGTGAACGGCAAGGTGGAAATATTGCCAATGATGTATCTTGCACTGTCCTACGACCATCGCATGATTGATGGTAAAGAGGCCGTGCAGTTCCTGGTTACAATCAAAGATCTGTTGGAAGATCCTGCGAGAATTCTGCTGGAGATCTGATCGCCGTTGCCTGGACAATCGGGCGGATCCCGCATGCATCTCGTTTCGCGTGAGTCACAGCCAGACTGGCGCTGTGGCTCATGCGTTTCACGGGTCAGTAACTGAAAGACAAACGGACAGGACAAAATTATGACTAAAAAATACGATGTAGTTGTTATCGGTGCCGGACCTGCGGGTTATGTCGCGGCGATCCGTTGTGCGCAGCTGGGCATGAAGACCATTTGTGTCGAAAAATGGCATGACGACAAGAAAGAGGCTGTTTTTGGCGGTACCTGCCTGAATGTGGGCTGCATACCTTCAAAAGCACTCTTGGACTCCTCGCACAAATATGCCGAGGCCCAGAAAGGTTTTGAGATACACGGCATTTCGCTGGAAAAACTCGCCATTGATGTGCCGGCGATGATTGATCGCAAGGCGAAAATCGTCAAGCAGCTGACCCAGGGCGTAAAGGGCCTGTTCACCCATAACAAGGTGGACAGCATCCAGGGCGCAGGCAAGCTGCTGAAAGACAAAAAAGTGGAAGTCACTGACGCTGATGGCAAGACCCACATGCTTGAAGGCGAACACATTATTCTGGCAGCTGGATCCGAACCGATTGCCATACCGCCGACGCCCGTCGACCAGGACACCATTGTTGATTCAACCGGTGCACTCGAATTCACTGCCGTGCCCAAACGCCTGGGTGTGATCGGTGCCGGTGTGATTGGTCTGGAACTGGGCAGCGTCTGGTCGCGACTGGGCTCCGAGGTCACTGTGCTTGAGGCCATGGACAGTTTCCTGCCCGCCGTTGACGAACAGGTTGCCAAAGAAGCCAAAAAGGTTTTTGAAAAGCAGGGACTGGATATCAAACTGGGCAGCAAGGTATCGGGCAGTAAAGTTGGCGGCAAGGGCAAGAACAAGACTGTCACCGTCAATTACACCGACAAGGATGGCGAGCAGGAAATTGTGTTCGACAAACTGATTGTTGCCGTGGGCCGACGTCCGGTGTCCAAGGGCCTGTTGTCTGATGATTGTGGCGTAGAAGTTGATCAGCGCGGCTTTGTTGTCGTAGATGAGCAGTGTGCGACCAAAGTGCCTGGTGTTTACGCTGCCGGCGACCTGGTGCGCGGGCCCATGCTGGCCCACAAGGGTATGGAAGAAGGTGTGATGATTGCTGAGCGTATTGCCGGCAAGAAAACCCAGGTCAACTACGATCTGGTGCCCTTTGTCATCTACACCCACCCGGAAATTGCCTGGGTCGGTAAAACCGAACAGCAGCTCAAGGAAGAGGGCGTCGAATACAGTGTTGGCACCTTCCCCTTCAGCATCAATGGTCGCGCCATGGCGGCCAACGACACTACCGGTCTGGTGAAATTGATTGCTCATGCCAAAACAGATCGTGTGCTTGGCGCCCATATCATCGGGCCAAGCGCTGCCGATCTGTTGCAGCAGGTAGCGATCGCCATGGAGTTCAGTGCCAGTGCCGAAGATCTGGGCCTGACCATGTTCTCTCACCCGACCCTGTCGGAAGCAGTGCACGAAGCAGCATTGGCCGTTGGCGGTCATGCCATCCATGCTGCCAACAAACGCAAGCGCAATTGATTCGTGCGCTTTTATAACAGAGGAATTACAGAATGAATCTACACGAATACCAGGGCAAGCAGCTTTTTGCTGAATATGGATTGCCCGTTTCCAAAGGTTTTGCTGTTGATACGCCAGAGGCCGCAGCAGAAGCCTGTGACAAGATTGGCGGTGACATGTGGGTGGTCAAAGCTCAGGTGCACGCTGGTGGCCGCGGCAAAGCCGGCGGCGTCAAACTGATCAAGAGCAGGGAAGATGCCAAGGCATTCGCAGCACAGTGGCTGGGCAAGCGGTTGGTGACTTACCAGACCGATGCCAATGGTCAGCCCGTGAGCAAGATTCTGGTAGAGTCCTGCACCGACATCGCCCAGGAATTGTATCTGGGTGCGGTCGTTGATCGCTCCTCGCGCCGTATCGTCTTTATGGCATCCACCGAAGGTGGTGTTGAAATTGAAAAAGTGGCGCATGACACACCCGAGAAGATTCTGAAAGCAATCGTGGATCCGCTGGTGGGTGCGCAGCCTTATCAGGGTCGCGACCTGGCGTTCCAGCTGGGCTTGCAGGGTGACCAGGTCAAACAGTTCACCAAGATCTTCCTGGGCCTGGCCAAACTGTTTGTTGATTATGATCTGGCACTGCTGGAAATCAACCCGCTGGTCATCAAAGAAGACGGCAATCTGCACTGCCTGGATGCCAAACTCGGCATCGACGGTAATGCGATGTATCGTCAGCCCAAACTGCGCGAGATGCACGATCCTTCACAGGATGATCCGCGCGAGGCGCATGCGGCCAGCTTTGAACTGAACTACGTGGCACTGGATGGCAATATCGGCTGCATGGTCAATGGTGCAGGCCTGGCCATGGGTACCATGGATATTGTCAATCACCACGGCGGCAAGCCCGCCAACTTCCTGGATGTGGGCGGCGGCGCGACCAAAGAGCGCGTTACCGAGGCGTTCAAGATTATCCTCTCTGACAGCAACGTGAAGGCCGTTCTGGTCAACATCTTCGGCGGCATCGTGCGTTGTGACATGATTGCCGAAGGCATTATCGGTGCAGTGAAGGAAGTGGGCGTGAAAGTACCCGTTGTCGTGCGCCTGGAAGGCAACAATGCTGATCTGGGTGCCAAGGTACTGAAGGAAAGTGGTCTGAACATCATCGCAGCAACCAGTCTGACCGACGCTGCCCAGCAAGTCGTCAAGGCCGCGGAGAGTAAATAATGAGCATCCTGATCAACAAAGACACCAAAGTTATCTGCCAGGGTTTTACTGGTTCACAAGGCACCTTCCATTCTGAACAGGCCATTGCCTACGGCACCAAGATGGTCGGCGGCGTGACACCGGGCAAGGGTGGCACTACGCACCTGGGCCTGCCGGTTTTCAATACTGTCCGCGAAGCCGTTGACGCCACAGGCGCTGATGCCAGCGTGATCTATGTACCGGCACCGTTCTGCAAGGACTCGATACTGGAAGCCGCCAATGGCGGCATCAAGCTGATTGTCTGCATCACGGAAGGTATTCCGACGTTGGACATGCTGGACGTCAAGGTCAAGTGTGACGAACTGGGTGTACGCCTGATCGGCCCTAACTGCCCCGGCGTGATCACCCCGGGCGAGTGCAAGATCGGCATCATGCCCGGTCACATTCACAAGCCTGGCAAAGTAGGCATTGTGTCGCGTTCCGGCACACTGACCTATGAAGCGGTCAAGCAGACCACCGATCACGGCTTCGGTCAGTCATCCTGCGTGGGCATCGGTGGCGACCCTATTCCGGGCTCAAACTTCATCGATATCCTGGCGTTGTTCGAGAAAGACCCGGCAACCGAAGCGATTGTCATGATTGGTGAGATCGGCGGCAGTGCTGAGGAAGAAGCCGCCGCCTATATTAAAGAACATGTCACCAAGCCCGTGGTATCGTACATTGCCGGTGTCACCGCGCCGGCTGGTAAGCGTATGGGCCATGCCGGGGCGATCATTTCCGGCGGCAAGGGCACGGCTGATGAGAAGTTCGCCGCCTTGCAGGATGCCGGTGTCAAGACTGTCCGCAGTCTGGCTGACATCGGTGACGCACTGAAGGAAGTTACTGGCTGGTAACAAGGTCGGTCGCACCGCGTTCGGGCAGGGTGAAAGCCTTTGACCCGGAACGGTGCGCCGCTCCCTGGTGTTTGTTCGGGCAAGCGAAAATTTCTGCTTGCGGAGGTTCAAAAAATCAAACGGGTTGTGTTAGTCTTGACGACATAATTCGGCAGGGAGTACTGAATTTACGCCAAATAGCATGATGTTGGCGGCATTTGTTACCAAATTTCTCACGAATGAGTGTAGTCGTGTAGAAAGGTAACCGGTGGCCTGATTTATGCAGAGCTCAAGTACAGAGAGCTCGGTAAAAAGAGCCCAGGCAAAGATTGCAAACCGAAGGATCGTAGTAGTTTGGTATTTGCAGCCCGGTATTTTTTCCGGGGGTAGCTTTACCGGAATGAAGTTTAACCGCTGAGCGCCGGTAATGAAGAAAAGATGTCACGTCTGATGCTCGCATCAGAGTGTTTAATACAATAACAGGATGGCACATGAATAACCGTCGATTATATTCCAAGGTTCTGGTACCACTCGCATCACTGCTAGTGATCGGAACAGCCAAGGCGCAAGACGTAGATACAAGCACGATTGACAGAGCCTTGAATGTTGTAGACGAGACTAACGCGGCAGCAGCCCGGTCTCAGGAGACCATCAACCGTCTCTCCAACTCTTCAAGCGCTCTGTTCGAAGATTTCAAACTGGAAAGTGATAACCTGGAAGCGCTGATGGTACTCAATGCCAACTGGCGTCGACAGATCGCGATTCAGGAACAGGATCTGGAAACGATCGCAGAGTCAATTGCTGAAGTGCGCAACGTCACACAAGAGCTGCCGCTGCTGATGAATCGCATGATCTCCAGCATGGAGCAGTTTGTTGAACTGGATATGCCCTTCCACCTGGAAGCGCGCCGCGCCCGTATCGAATTTGCCAAGGCCGCGATTGATAACCCCAATGTTTCCACCGCAGAACGCTTCCGCCAGATTCTGGTGCTGTATCAGACCGAAAATGCCTACGGACGTACCCGCGAAACCTACCCGACAACACTGACCATTGATGGTGTCGAGCGGGATGTGGACATACTGCGTGTGGGTCGCATAGCCCTGACTTTCCAGACCAAGGACCGTTCAATGACCGGTGCCTGGGACCCTGAGGCACGTCAATGGGTGACCCTTGATGACGGTAATTACCGTGACGCCATTCGTACTGGTATCAGCGTTGCTACCGGTACCATCGCACCAGAAATTATTAACGTACCAATCGTTGCGCCGGAGTTAGCACAGTGAAGAATAATATAATCAAACTAGCAGGTATTACCGTCACCGGGCTTATGCTCGCCGTATCCACTCAGGTGTTTGCGCAACAGCCGGCTTCGAGTCTGCAGCAACTGCTCAATGATGTTGAAGAGAACCGTGTTGCCGAGTCCGAGGAAGCGCGTGAGCGCGAGCAGCGTTTCCAGCAGAACGTCAACCAGCAGGAACAGATTCTGCAGCAGACGCGCGAACGCGTTGCGGAAGAAGAAGCCGAAAACGCACGTCTGGAAGGGGTTTTCGATGAAAACCGCGAGGAACTGGCCACCGCGCGTGCCCAGTTGCGTGACGTGCGTGCCAACCTGAACGAACTGCTGGGTACCATCCAGGGCGTTGCCGGTGACTTCCGCAGCGTCTTTGATGACTCCCTGATCAGCGCCCAGTACCCAGGCCGCACCGAGTTCCTGGACTCGTTCATTGACCGTGTGGCGTCTGATACTGAACAGGTGCGCGTTGACGAGATCGAGCGCTTCTGGTTCTACATGCAACAGGAAATGACCGAAGCCGGTCGTGTTGTACAGTACGAAGACACTGTAGGTCTGGCATCAGGTGAGCAGGAAAATCGCCTGATCACCCGTATCGGCTCTTTCAACGCCATTGGCGATGGTGAGTATTTGTCCTACAACGGCGATGTGGGTCACCTGCAGGTGCTGCCGCGTCAGCCAAGCGGCGACATTCTGGCACGGGCCGAGGAGCTGGCAAGCGCTGAAAGCGGCTTCACCAAAGTGGGCATTGACCCGACTGGCGCCGTGGGTGGCAGCCTGATGGCCAACCTGATCAACTTTCCGACTCCTGCGGAGCAGGTTGAGCAGAACGCGGGCCCGATTGGTTTCATGATCATCGGTCTGGGTCTGATCGGCGTGCTGATCGGTATCATCCGTTCCTTCATGCTGACGCTGACTGCCGCCAAGGTAAATGCACAGGTCAAGTCTGACAAAGCCAGCAGCAACAACCCTCTGGGTCGTGTATTGCTGGTGGCCGAGTCCAACCCGAATGTCGACACCGAAACCCTGGAACTGAAGCTGGGTGAAGCGATTCTGCAGGAAACACCTGCCCTGGAGCGCTTCCTGACGATGATCAAGATCATCGCCACCATTGCTCCGCTGATGGGTCTGCTGGGTACGGTAACCGGTATGATTCAGGTGTTCCAGCAGATCACGGTGTACGGTGCCGGTGATCCGACCATCATGGCCGGTGGTATCTCCATGGCTCTGATGACAACGGTACTTGGTATTGTTGCGGCGATCCCATGCATCCTTATGCATACCTGGGTCAAGAGCAAGAGTGATCGCATCATCCACATCCTGGAAGAGCAGGCCACTGGTCTTATCGCCCGGAAAGCTGAAGCCACCGGTAACAAGGCTCAGGCTTAAGGGGGCTCCATGTATTTCGCACTGCTCGATTTTTCTGATGCGATCATGGACTTCATGAACAGGGGCGGACCGGTACTGTGGATCATCGGTGCTCTGTTGCTGGTCATGTGGTCGCTGATTTTCGAGCGGGTCTGGTATCTGCATTCCACTCATGCCAAGAGGGTCAAACAGACCCTCGCGGTGTGGGCCGGTCGCAGCGACACCCGTTCCTGGCGCGCCCAGCAGATCCGTAACCTGATGATCTCTGAAGTGTCGCTGGATCTGAAGTCGACCTTGCCCATGATCGAGTCTCTGGTAGTGGTATGTCCGCTGCTGGGCTTGATGGGCACGGTGACAGGCATGATTGAAGTGTTCTACGTTATGGCATTTACCGGCGGCGGTGACGCCCAGTCCATGGCAGGTGGTGTTTCGAAAGCCACCATCCCGACAATGGCGGGCATGGTTGGCGCACTGTCCGGTATCTTTGCCTCCAACTGGTTAAAGCACCGAGTTGACCGTGACCTGGAACTTCTTGAAGATCATATGTCCTAATAATTTATAAGATACGATAAAGGCATAATAATGAAATCAGGTTTAATGAAGAAACGCGATGATGACGAAAACACCGGGGAGATTGATCTGACCCCGATGCTTGATGTCGTTTTCATCTTGCTGATCTTCTTTATCGTGACCTCGGTGTTTGTCACCGAAGCCGGTATTGATGTCAACAAACCGGACGCATCAACGGCTGAATCGCGCTCTCAGGATCTTATCCTGATCGCGGTCAGCGGTGATGGCCAGATCTGGATAGATGGCGAGCAGATTGACGCTCGGTTTATAAGAAGCAGGTTTGAACGCCGTCTGGCGGAAACACCGAATGCTTCTGTGGTCATCCAGGGTGACGAATCAGCTGAAAACCAGCATGTTCTGAGAATCCTGGAAGCAGCCCGCGACGCTAATATCGCATCTGTGTCCATTTCAACGGAGAATTAAACAATGATTGCAATTCGATGGTTGATCTCTCTGGTACTGGCGGCACTTATCACTCTGGGTCTGTTCTATTTCATGCAGGCCCTGATTGCAACGGGCAGTCAGCTTGAACAGCGCGCGAATGTTGTGCGTATTGTTGACGCGACAATGCCCGAGATCGCGATGGAAGTTATTCGTGAAGTTGAGCGTCCCGAGGAAATTGAACAGATCGAGGAAACACCACCGCCACCAGAAAACCGCAATGTCGATATGGACAACACTGCCGGTCTGAACATCGACCGCGGTGCTGCCGATATTGATATCGGTCTCGATATTGGTGCGGCAGGCCTTGGCGTCTCAGATGGCGAAATGTTGCCACTGGTTAACATTCAGCCAACCTATCCGACCCGTGCCGCACAGCGTGGCATTGAAGGCTGGTGTCAGGTGTCGTTCACGGTGACGGCTGCTGGTGGTGTACGGGATGTTGTTGTTGTTGATGCGGAACCACGTGGCATGTTTGACTCGGCGTCTATTCGCGCTGCTGAACGCTTCCGTTTTCAGCCACGCGTAGTGAATGGTGAGGCCGTTGATGTGCCCAACGTTCAGTACGTGTTCCGCTATCAGCTGGAGGAGTAATTTATGTTGAAATCGAAGTTCAAATATAAATCGCTTCTGTTGGCGATGACGTTTGCTGCGTCGACCCTGGTCGGCCAGGCGGCTTTCATGGCCACTGCGTCGGCTCAGGAAGACGAAGATGATGGCCCGCGACAACCGCCACCCACACGCTCTTCGGAAGTGCTGAGTGATCGAGTATTCCGGGTGATTTCTGAAATCAACGAGCTGATGAATCCGCCCGAAGAAGGTGTCGAACCTGATCTCGAGCGTGCCAAGCGTGAGCTGGATAGTCTGAATGAGCGTTATGACTCGCTGAATAACTTTGAGAAATCAACACTGCTCAACTTCTATACCAACTACTACCTGGCAATTGATGACATCGACAATGCCCTGGCGACCTTTGAGCGCATTCTGACTATCCCGGAATTGCGGGAAGAGGCACGATTGCGAGCCTTGCGGTCCCTGGGTCAGTTGTATGCCAGCGAAGAACGTTTTGAGGAAGCGATCGACACGCTGAACCGTTGGCGCGAGCTGTCGGTCGAGGAAGATGCCAACATTTTCCTGATTCTGGCAACGTCCTATTACAACCTGGAAAACTACCAGGAAGCGATTCCGTTGTTGATCAACCATATGGATATGGTGATTGCCGAAGGTGGTGAGCTGCGTAAGAACATCTATGGTCTGCTCAATTTGATGTATATCGAGTTGGAAGACTATCGTAGCGCGCTGGACGTGACACGTACGATGATCGCTTTGTTTGACGAGGCGCCCGAGTATCGCAACCTGGCAGCCATTTATGGCTACCTGGAAGATGATGCCAAGCGCCTGCAGACACTGGAGCTGACCTATGTCAAAGGCTATATGGACAGTGAGGCTCAGTTCCTGAACCTGGCACAGTCGCTGGCGGGCATTGATGCGCCGTACCGTGGCATCCAGGTCATGGAAGACGGCATAGAGCAGGGCATCGTGGAAGAGAACGAGTCCAATCTGCGCCGCCTGACCCAGATGTATATCATGGCGTCGGAGTTTGAAGGTGCCGTGGAACCCGCAGAGCGCCTGACAGAACTGGCCGACGATGGCGAATCCTGGGACTACCTGGGTTATATCCACCTGATGAACCGAGACTACGCCAGTGCTGTTGACGCAATGCAGACTGCACTGCAACGTGGTGGGCTGGAAAATCAGGGTGACGTACAGCTGTCTCTGGCCCGTGCTCTGGTTGAGCTGGATCGTTTTGATGAAGCAGAAGCTGCGGCTCGCGCTGCCCAGAACCTGGGTGTTGATAACGCACAACAGTTCCTGACCTATATCGAGAGCTCCAAGAACCGTTATGAAACCCTGCAGCAGCGCAAGCAGGAGTCCATCGAGTACTATCGAGAAGCTTGATCGCCAGGCTGCCAACGGCAGACTTGAAAAAGCGGTTTGACGACCCAATAAAAGAACCCGGTATCCGAAAAGGCTACCGGGTTTTTTTATTTAACCAGGTTTGATGCAGCAGGGGTTTACATGGCTACGGAAATTAACAAGGAAACGCGCGGATTCGAGACGGAAGCAAAGCAGCTTCTGAAACTGATGATTCACTCCCTCTACAGTAATAAAGAGGTGTTTCTGCGTGAACTGATTTCGAACGCATCTGATGCCGCAGACAAGCTGCGCTTTGAAGCGTTGTCGCGGCCAGACATATTGGAAGACGATCCTGATCCGAAAGTCGTCATCGATTTTGACCAGGACGCTGGCACCGTCAGCATTTCAGATAATGGTATCGGCATGTCGCGCGAAGATGTGATCAGCAATCTGGGCACCATCGCGCGCTCGGGTACGGCCCAGTTTCTGGAGTCGCTGAGTGGCGACCAGAAAAAGGATTCACAGCTGATCGGCCAGTTCGGCGTCGGTTTTTATTCTGCCTTTATTGTTGCCGATAAAGTTGAGGTGCTGACCCGCAAGGCTGGGGCTGGTGCCTCAGAAGGTGTGCACTGGACTTCATCAGGCGAGTCAGATTACACGATTGAAGGCACGGAAAAGGCAAGCCGAGGAACCACCGTCATCCTGCATCTGCGTGAGGACGCGCGAGAATTTGCGGACAGTTTCCGCCTGAAACAGATTGTGAAAAAGTACGCTGACCATATCGCCATCCCTGTGCTCATGCCCAAGCCCAGTGAAAAGGACGACGAAGAAGGGGAGGCCGGCGACAAAAAGACCGAGTACGAGGCGGTGAATGACGCCAAGGCGCTGTGGACGCGCCCCCGCACCGAGGTCAAGCCGGAAGAGTACGAGGAGTTCTACAAGCATATTTCGCATGACTACGAAAAACCGCTGGGCTGGAGCCACAACAAGGTCGAAGGCAAGCTCGAATACACCAGCCTGCTGTACGTGCCGACCCGGGCGCCCTTTGACTTGTGGAATCGCGATGGCGTGCGCGGACTGAAACTGTATGTTCAGCGGGTCTTCATCATGGATCAGGCGGAGCAGTTCTTGCCGCTGTATCTGCGCTTTATCAAAGGCGTGGTGGATTCCAATGACATTTCCCTGAACGTCTCGCGGGAAATCCTGCAGAAAGATCCGGCCGTGGATTCCATGCGCAGTGCGCTGACCAAGCGCGCACTGGACATGCTGAGCAAGCTCAAGAAAGACGACAAGGACAAGTACGCCACATTCTGGCGTGAATTCGGCCAGGTACTCAAGGAAGGGCCCGGTGAAGATTTCGCCAACCGCGAGAATATCTCCAAACTGCTGATGTTCAACAGCACGCATCCCGAATCCAAGGGTCAGGATCAGAGCCTGGAAGACTATGTGGCACGCATGAAGCCGGAACAGGAGAAGATTTACTACCTGATCGCCGACTCTGAAAAAGCGGCCAAGAACAGTCCGCATCTGGAGATCTTCCGCAAAAAAGGCATTGAGGTACTGTTGCTTTCGGACCGTATCGACGAGTGGCTGATGAGCCATCTGCATGAGTTCGACGGCAAGTCTCTGCAGGACGTCACCCGTGGTGAACTGGATCTGGGCAAACTGGATGATGAAACCGAGAAGGCTGAGCAGGAAAAACGCGAAGAAACCTTCAAGCCTTTGCTGGAGCGGGTTAAAACCTCACTTGGCGATCGCATCAAGGAATCGAGGGTCAGCCATCGATTGACGGATTCACCGGCCTGTCTGGCGCTGGATGACGACGACATGGGTGCGCAGATGCGCAAGATCATGCAGGCCTCCGGTCAGCCGGTACCGGAAACCAAGCCCATTTTTGAGCTGAATCCGGATCATCCGCTGATCAACAAGCTGGAGCATGAGCAGGACGAGGAGCGGTTTACGGATCTGATCTCTCTGCTGTTTGATCAGGCGAGCCTGGCTGATGGCAATGAACTGGAAGATCCAGCACGGTTCAGTCGGCAGTTGAACAAGCTGCTGCTTGAGCTTTGCGATTAATTCGCAAGGATCTGTGACGTCCCCGTTGGAGATCGCCGCACGGGGCTGCGTGGCCCCTTAAGGGGCCACGCAGCCCCGTCCGGCTATATGTTTTGCCAGCGCCGTCTCGCCCTTTTCAACTGCCAACGCCTCAGCAGATTCCGGGATGGGCTCCAGGCCAGTTGGCGCTCCAGACTTTCAAGGAACCGCGCCTGTGTATAGGCCAGGACCTCAGGCGGTTCGCGACCCTGCGCCACCTTCATGATTCGTTCCGCCCCCTGAAGACCGCGTCGCAGGGTATGTGAGTCCAGTCGCGCGCCCTGATACAGAGCAACGACTGCTGCGGCGTCGTGCTCCTTTGGCGCACCACCCAGATAAGTTGCCTGTGTGCGCGCGGGAACGCTAAGGCTAAGCGCCTTACCCTCCGGTCCGCGCCTTTTCATCAATGACTCGCCGTGGATCCGGTAACTGACCAGCAAATCGGGCAGGTTGTCCAGACGCCCGCCCGCTGCGATCAAGCGCGCCCACAGGTCACTGTCCTGTGCTGTCCAGTATGCCGTGTCATAACCCCCGACCTTGCGCAGCCACCGGGCGCGGATCATCGCCCCTGAATGCAGCAGCGAGCTTTGGAAAAGCGTGGTGAACGCGATTCTTTCAGGGCCAACGAGGGGCAGCCTGTCACCGAGCGGGCGGCCTTCCTCGTCAATACGGCGAAAGCCGCAGGAGAGCGCTGCCAGTTCCGGGTCTGCCCGCATCCGCGCGTGCTGTAGCACCAGCCGGTCAGGGTGATATATATCATCGCCGTCCGCCCGCGCGATCAGCTTGCCACGGCAATGCTCCAGACCGAGGTTCAGCGCATTGGCGAGGCCGCTTGACTGGTGGGCCTTCAGCCGAAAGATGCGGACACGCGGATCCCGGCTCGCCCAGGCGGCCAGCAAGCGGGGTGTGGCGTCGCTGCTATTGTCGTCCATGGTGACGAATTCGACCGACGGATGCGTCTGCTCGGACAGGCTTTGCAAACTCTGGTCCAGGAATTTCTGAGCGTTTCGGACCGACATCAGAACGCTGATTTCAGGCGTACTCATGCAGAGCCTGCGACCGTGCTGACCTTCCCGGCAGTGCAGGGCTCCGTCGTCGACACACCTTTACTCAGAAGGTGCACCTGACGCCCGCCGTCCTGCAGCGTAGTGACGATGACATGCCGCCCATCGGGACTTGGGCAGGGATGCAGGTCACAACGGAAAGGCCCCCTTGCGGGGACGTGGCCTGTAAACCGCGCGATAGCGTGGGCTCGACTTGTAGCCTGGTCCAGCATCATCACGTCGATGTCTTCGCGGTACGGGGTGTCATAGACGAACCAGCCGGGTGCGCCGGGCATCTCGCGAATATGTACGTTGGCATTCAGTATGTCGGGCGCGATAACATCTTCCTCGCATCCTGGCCCCGCGTCGCTAAACAGACGGACCGCGCCACGTTGCCAGAAATAGAGCCGCGCATTGTCCATCCAGATGACGTGGGATGTCGCCGTGGCCAGCAGGCGGAGGTCGCTGCCATCGATACCGCAGGTCAGGCTGGCACCCATGGTGTCGTTCCAGGGACCTCCGGGAACGCGAAATCGCAGCTTGACCGTAAAGCGTTTCCCGTCTGGCGATATTTTCACGTGGTTGAACCAGTAAGTATAACGGCGCCGCAAATGGCCCAGCCGTCCACGCAGACCGATCCGGCGTGTCATAAATTCGGCAGCCCGTTTCAGCGACAGAACCAGCGTGGCCTCTCCGGTTTCAATGTCCATCCGCCATACGCCGTCGTCCGAGGGGCGGCGCGTCAGTGTTCCACGCACGCCACCGGGATAGCCATAACCAGGTCTGAGAGTGTCGAGCCGTGCAAGATCGACCGACAAGGCATCGCGCCCGGACGGAGAGACCGCGTAGACCGGTCGGGGCAGGGTGCGTACGACACCGGATCGCGGTTCGGTGATCCGCGCGACGAAGCGCCCGTCTTCTCGATCGTTCCAGATCGCGCGGTAAGCCGCGCCTTCCACCGGCGGCACCCACTGGGCCATCGGGCCCTGTTGCACGCTCCAGGCCCGGCTTTCGCCGAGTGGCGCCCATGTCAGAGCGGGATTGGTGATGTCGATCATGCCGATCTCTATTCGGTCTTCAGGGGTTGGATGCCGCCCGGCGACATCTGTGCGGTACAGGATGACGAGGTGACTGTCAGCGCTGAAAATGGGGATATCGTAATAGCTGTGGCTATGGAACTGACCTGCGTCCGAGCCTCGGGTCAGTTGGCGTGTCGTCCATGACATCATTATCAAATCCTTTTGAAGCGTTGCTTGACCTTGCCCGCGACACTGCGAAGTCGCGTTCCCCGCCGCAAGACGGCCATCTGCATACGCCATGGCAGAATCGAACGGTATTTGCCATCGTCTTGCGCCAGATCCTGCACATCGAACCCGTCATGCGCGTCGAAATAAGCCAGTAGCCGCATACCGTAGTCGTATCCGGCGGGGCTAACCGCTGGATCGGCAAGCCTTCGGCGCAACCCCGTGATCAGCGTGTCAGTCCATTTGTAGTGATGCACCCGGAATGGATGTGAAAACCGGAACGCCGGCCGGGTAATTTCCGGAAATTCTGCCAGCGGCCGGTGCAATGCGTATTGGATCCTGCCCCCGTCCTGGCGCGGGTGATGTCCGCCCCGACTGGGCATTACATCGCCGCGATGGAGCATCAGTTTAACCGTACCATACTGGTTATGTTTGCCTTCAGTGCCCGCGATCCGCAGCATCGCCTCGGCCTTTACGGGGAACTGCGGATCAAGCGGCGATTTTACTGGCACTGCTGCCAGGCGACCGTCGGATGCAATCCGGTCGATGAAGGGTCCCTGCACGCAAGTAACATCGCGTGCCTCGCACCAATCCAGAACCGTGGCCAAGTCGGCAGGATACTCATGGAACTCGTCCACATCCGCATTTATGATCCAATCCTGGTCCTTCGCGACGCGCGCCTGCACGGCACGGCGACGCTCCCACATGGCACCACTGGAATAGGAATCGGTCCAGATCTCGGCGGGCTCATGACCGAATGCGGCTAGCGTTTTACGGGCCTCCGCCACGCCCGGGTGGCCTGGGTCCGGTGCATGCACAATGACATGCGCAGACCCCGGTTGGATGCCCAGATCGCGATAGTGTGCCAGAAAGTGTGGCAAAAGCGTGATGTCGTCCTGGACCCCGAGGCATGAAATCAGAATGGGAGCGCGGGAATGCCGGTTCATTACGGCTCTCCCGTTTCGGCCAGGGACAGGAATTCGAATTCGGCGATGGCCTCGCGGACGCGGTCAATCTGCGCTTGTGACCAAATGACGCTGTGGCGGCTGCGGCTCCCGCCCGCCCGGACGATCGAGGCCGCATCGGCGACGAACCCGCCCTGATCGGACAGGTCCAGAAAATCCAGGATACGGCCCAGGCCCTCCACTGGGGCTTCCGCGAAGCTCTCGTAACCGACGCCGAGCCAGTGTTCGGGTGCCACCCGCGACTGCATCGCGGCGACGCCATGGCAAAGCCCGACGAAATCCTCGATCATGTTGTCATCGGCCTTGTCGGCAATAGATTTTCCGGTCTCGGCTTTCAGACGCGCGCGAAACGTCTCAGAATCGGGCGATGAGATCCGCAAGCGATCATAAGTTCCGCCACGCCTGAGCGACATGGTCGCAATATTGTCAAACGGGTTACGAACGACCAGCAACCACTTGCACGGCATGTCGATGGTTTCATGCAGGCGCTCCAGCAGGCCCGGATCGCGCTGCATGCGCCGCACTGCCCAGTCACCTTTCTTGTCTCCCATGATGATGGGCGCTGCGGCACGTCCGTTGAACTGGCCCGGCACAACATAGGCGAACCCGTTCCAGTACCGCCCATGCTTCATGAAGGCGGCGCTTTCCGACTCGATGAGCGAGAAAATGTCACGGCGCGACCAGCCCGCATCGATCAGGCCAAGAATGTCCAGTTCGTGTGCAACGATCCCGCGCGGATGCGCGTCGATCAGCGATCCGATTAGTGAGTGGCCAGATCTCGGAAACCCCGCAAACTGCAGAAACGATTGGACGCCAGAAAAAGACTGTCTGCTGACAACCCGCCGACGCACTGTGCGAAGCCGCAACTCGAGCAACGATACCCGGCGATGATGTCGGGACGCCGACGCTTCGAAAACAGGCACAGGGTGCTCGCCGAAGACCCGGCGCGCGATCTGGTCTGCCTTTCTCTTAATGCGCTCAAACGACTTATGCTTTTTACTCACAAATAAACCCGAGAATTATAGGTTTGTTACAGAGCCCGGCTCCTGGACGGTCCAGCCAGGTCGATCACCACTAACGGTTGATCGTGCATCAATTTCATTCGGACAGTCACGTTCGTCAGTTTGCGGCGCACCCTTTATGGTATGTTCCACATTCTGATGCGTAAGGGCACTGGAAAAGCGGGAACTGATTCTGCCAAGATGGTGGTAGTCTTTCATGACAAAGATTTCAAACTGAAATGCGTTTGGGACGCGGTCGATACTCTCGTCTTTTTGCCTGATCCTGACTTCGGCCGAATATTTTCCGATAGGCAAGGGTGTATGCTCGAGCGTCAGCCTGACACTACCACGTTTGCCCAGGCAGAGCGGGGGCTCGGTCCTCAACTGGGTAACAGGCACATTGTGCTGATTGAAAATAACGACAACCACCCAGGCCTCGATTGATGCTCGCTCGGCCACATAATCAAGTTCAAATACCGTTGGCTCCCCCGCACAAGGGTTGGGATTATCGGCGCCCTCGATCGTCAGCATGCGGCCACCGGTGAACGTCGCGGCCGACGACGTCCTGCGTTCCGGGTTGTTGGTGAACCCGCAGGATTTTTCTGAAAACCTGGCCAGATAATTTTCAATGACTTCATCGGTTGCGCCATCGTCACACACCTGTCCCGCCGCCATGCTGATAGCGCGAGTACATAGATTCTGAATCGCTGACATATTGTGACTCACGAACAGCACCGTGCGACCACCGCCCGCCACATCCCGCATCTTGCCCAGGCACTTTTTCTGAAACTCCGCATCACCGACGGCTAAAACCTCATCGATGATGAGTATCTCCGGCTCTAGGTGCGCGGCGACTGAAAATGCCAGTCTTACTTTCATCCCCGAGCTATAACGTTTCACCGGTGTTTCCAGAAAGCGTTCCACACCGGAAAATTCAACAATCTCGTCATATTTACGGTCGATCTCGACCTTCTTCATGCCCAGGATTGTACCGTTCATGTAGATGTTCTCGCGGCCGGACAGTTCCGGGTGGAAGCCCGTACCCACTTCCAGCAAACTGGAAACCCTGCCTCTGATCTCTATGCGCCCCGACGTCGGCTCCGTGATCCGGGAAAGGATTTTAAGCAGGGTTGATTTACCGGCGCCATTGCGGCCGACGAAGCCGACAACTTCTCCGCGCCTGATATCAAAGGAGACATCTTTAAGCGCCCAGAGGATGTCGCTTGACTCGCGATCGCTGGAAAATGTGTCGAGCTTGCGCAGTCTTTTGAGGTTGCGCAGCGGGGCACTCATAAGATTCAAACCGGCCTGGACCAGCGTCTCGGGACGCTCCGCAGCAGAGCCCAATCGATAAGCCTTGCTCAATTTTTCAACCCTGATTGCGATATCTGTCATGACAAAAAGTGTCCTCGTAGTCATGCCACGTTAGCAAAGACATGTTCCTTGCGACGAAAATAAAGTAACCCACCGGCAATTAACCGGTAGCGATCGGGAATGAGGCTGGATGGATAGATAACCGGCGCAGTGTGCGGCTCTATGACATTGGGCGGCGAGTTTTCGCCTGTCGTTATGGCGTTGCCACAGACCCAGTCAAATTGGTCAGGCATGGAGGTTTTCCTTAATTCCTTTTAAGATGTTTGCTCCCAGCGGTTTTATGTTAACACTGTTTTTGCGGCTGCGTCTTGTTGCCCTTCGGAGTGGAGGTGGAACAGGCGGCCTCGTTTGATATCGCCGGTCGTGACTGGATGGAACAAGCGACCTCGGTTGAGATCGCCGGGCGGGACTGGATGGAACACCTTCAGGGGACGCCGTGAATCCATCCATGGAGGCTCTTGTGCGGCTTCCCTGCCGCACAAGCCCCTTCAGGTGCCATCCAGTCCCGCCCGGCTTGTGCAAGCCGGCATCGCTAATGGCTTCGATGCGCAAGTCGCACGTTGTAGTCGGGTACACATCTTCGGGGTAGATGGTTATGCACAGGCCTCCGTGCTCATCGCTTAAGTTGTGAATGCCCTAATCGCAAAAAGCCGGGATGATTGCCTCACTTGTCCGCCCGCTTACAGATTGATTCGGCTCCAAAGCTCTATAAGCATCGGGATCGGAGACTGCAGACTTGACGCAGGCACTAGCCGCGGGGGGCTGGGTGGCACCTGAAGGGGCTTATGCGGCAGGGACGCCGCATAAGAGCCCCCATGGACGGGTTCACGGCGTCCCCTGAAGGTGTTCCACCCAGCCACGCGCGGCGGTTCTGGAAACTTCAGCATCACATCCTGTTCAGTGGTTCTATGCCCAGCAGGTTAAGGCCGCGCTTCAGCGTCTGCGCCGTCAGCGCCGCCAAAGCCAGGCGGGACTGCCTGAGCTCAGCATCCGCTTTCAGAATAGGACAGCCTTCATAGAATCTCATGAACGTGCCCGACAGTTCATATAGATAAAGGCACAACTGGTTCGGATAACAATCCGCGCCCAGCTGACGAACGATTTCAGTGAACTGCAACACCTTGATGGCCAAGGCGCGTTCCTCTGCGGCATCCAGCACGATGTGCTCGCCAGGTGTCGCGCCATCTTCGGCCAGACGACGCAATATGCTCTGAATTCGCGCATAGGCGTACAGCAGGTAGGGCGCGGTATTGCCTTCGAAAGACAGCATGCTGGACCAGTCGAAAATGTAGTCGCTGGTGCGATTCTTCGACAGTTCTGAATATTTGACTGCCGCAATACCTACGGTGTCGGCGATCTGCTGGCGATCTGCCTCGGGCAGGTCGGGGTTTTTCTCGCTGACCAGGGTAAATGCACGGCGGACGGCTTCGACCAGCAGGTCCTGTAACTTAACCGTGTCGCCGCTACGGGTTTTAAAGGGCTTGCCGTCTTCGCCCATCATGGTGCCGTAGGCGATGTGTTCCAGATGGCACTCGCTGCGTGCGAAACCGGCACGCTGGGCGACGGCAAATACCTGCTGGAAATGCAGGCTCTGTCGCGCATCCACTACATACAGTACACGGTCGGCGCCCAGTTGATGGCATCGGTGTCGGACGGCAGCCAGGTCGGTGGTGGCATACAGGTAGCCGCCATCGCTTTTTTGCACGATGACGGGTAGCGGGTTGCCGTCCTTGCCGGTGAACTCTTCCAGGAAGACGCAGTTGGCGCCTTCAGAGCGGGTCAGCAGTTCTTTTTTGTCGAGTTCCTGCACGATCTCGGCGAGCACATTGTTGTAAAAACTTTCCGGGCACAGGTCGCTGCGTTTCAGGCTCACGCCGAGCATGTCGTAGACTTCCTCGCAATGGCGCAGGGACTCGTCAATAAAGCGTTGCCAGGCCTCCAGGCATTCCGGATCGCCCCGCTGCAAGCGCACCACATAGCTGCGTGCCAGTTCAGCGAACTCCGGGTCCGCGTCAAAGCGTTGTTTGGCTTCGCGATAAAATACTTCCAGGTCGGACAGATTTCTGGCCAGGGCCTGGTTGTCATCACTCAGGGTTTTCAGGTGCGCGATCAGCATGCCGAACTGTGTACCCCAGTCACCTACATGGTTCTGGCGAACCACACAATGTCCCAGTGCTTCCAGGATGCGCACGATGGCATCGCCAATGATGGTGCCCCGCAAGTGACCGACGTGCATTTCCTTGGCCAGGTTGGGGCTGGAATAGTCAACGACAATGGTCTGTGGTTTGTCCACCGGCAGAATCAATTTGTCGGTATTGTTCAGGCATTCGCTGGCGCGCTGGGCCAGCGCTTCATTGCTCAGAAACAGGTTGATAAAGCCGGGGCCGGCGACATCAGTCCTGGCCAGCAGGTCGCCGCCATTGATTTCTGCCACAACCTTGACGGCCAGATCGCGCGGATTGGTGCGCAGTTGCCTCGCCACGGACATGACGCCGTTGGCCTGGTAGTCGCCAAACTCGGCCCGCGTTGCGTAGTTAACCTGTGCCTTGGCATCACTTTGCCCGGTCACTTTGATCAGTGCGTCGGTGACGGCGGCTTCCAGAGATTCTCGGATGGTAAGCATGTCTTGGTTCTGTCCTGTGCTGGTTGATCCGGGCCGATCAGGCGGGGGCGATACGCCGGGATCGATAAACTGCCATGATCAGTGAAAAACAGCCGCGATTTTACACCATTCATCACCTTCGTGTCGGGTAAACCCCGCTGCCGGATGTTATAATTGCCGACTTTGCGCGGCTTGCACCGCGGCAGGGCCATCAAGATCAGGACATTAGTTATGACCCAGACACAGTCTGAAGGGATCAGGACCGGCGTGCAGCTGATTGATGTGTCAGAGCATGCCGACGGTCAGCGCCTGGACAATTTTCTGCTCAGTCGCCTGAAAGGTCTGCCCAAATCACATCTGTATCGTCTGATCCGCAAGGGCGAAGTCCGTATCAACAAGAAGCGCTGCAAGCCTGATTCGCGCCTGACCACTGGCGATATTGTGCGGGTGGCGCCGCTGCGTCTGAGTGAGCAGGAGCCGGCGGCGATACCCGGCGCCAGCCTGGTGCAACTGCTTGATGGGAGCGTGCTCTATGAGGATGAACACTTGCTGGCCGTCAACAAACCGGCCGGGCTGGCGGTGCATGCCGGGTCGGGGTCGCGTATTGGCCTGATCGAGGCGCTGAGGTCCATGGCCGGAGAAGGGCAGTACCGGGAACTGGTCCATCGACTGGACAAGGATACTTCCGGCTGTATTCTGATTGCAAAAAATGGCAAAACATTAAAGGTGTTACAGGCGGATCTTAAACAAAAAGTGATGGAGAAAACCTATCAGGCCCTGGTGCATGGTGTTTGGCCAAATGATCTCCATCAGGTCGATGTCTCCCTGCAGAAGCATCAGCCTCATGTCGGGGAGCGGATTGTAACCGTGCAGGCGGACGGCAAAGTATCTCTGACACGCTTTCGTGTGCTGCAGGTGTTCAGCAATGCCAGCCTGGTGGAGGCGATGCCGGTCACCGGCCGTACGCACCAGATCAGGGTGCATTGCCAGTATGCCGGGCATCCGATTATCGGAGACAGCAAATATACCTTTGATCGCCGCCATGACTTTGCATCGGTCAGGCACCTGAACCTGCATGCCGCCAGTCTGAGCTTCCGGCACCCGGTGTCAGGCCAGGTATTGACAGTGGCAGCGCCGCTGCGTGATGAGATGAAATCGCTTATTGACCGGCTGGACTGAGAAAAACGCCGGTAACAGGCGGTAAAATATGCGAAAATGAGCAGAATTTTTTGACAGAAACCTTTTGTGCCCCTATCATTGCGCGCCTATGGCTGAGACCCTCGATTTTGCATCCCCGCTACTGCCGTTCGTAGATGCCCGCAAGGCGTTCCGGCACGAGCAGAAGGTGGCTGGTTATCTGCCCCTGACGTCGCTGAAGAACCTGTCAGCCATGCTGGCGGATACTGATGGAACAGTTGAGGCAGTGTTGTCGTTCCGGTTTGATCAGGACCGGCGGCGCCGGATAGATGGCGAGCTGTGGGCAACGGTCAATGTACAATGCCAGCGGTGCCTGGAACCGGTGCAGATCAGTCTGGGCGAGCGGTTCGAGCTGGCGGTGGTCAGCACCGAAGCCATGGCGAAGGAACTGCCGGCCGCGCTGGACCCCTGGCTTAGCGACGAAGAAACGCTGAGCCCGGCCGATATAGTAGAAGAACAATTGATACTGTGCATGCCTATCGTCAGCACGCACACGCAATGTGACGCCGCCATTGTCCAGGATGTGCTGGAAAAGGGCGTTGGTATTGAGCACAGCGACCAGGCTGAGGAAAAACAGGCCAGTAACCCGTTTTCCGTCCTGGCAACATTGAAGAACAGGTCCGATAAGCACTAGCGGATCGGGCATTACGATTAATCAGCTTAACCAGTAGTTAGCAGTTTCAGACATCAGGAGCATTCAGCATGGCCGTTCAGCAAAACAAAAAATCCCGCGCCCGTCGCGATCAACGTCGCAGTCACGATGCATTGACAGGCCCAACCCTGTCAGTGGACAAGACCACTGGCGAAGTACACCGTCGTCACCACATGACTGCGGATGGTTTCTACAAAGGCAAAAAAGTACTGAACCTCGGCGACGAATAAGTTTGACTGAAGTCAGGCGCATCGCGATTGACGTCATGGGGGGGGATTTTGGCCCCCCGGTGACCGTGCCTGCGGCGCTGGCTGTCCTGGCAACACACCCGTCATTGCATTTGTCTCTGATTGGTGACGAGCAACAGATTACTCCTTTGTTGGCCTCGGTCTCTGCGGGAAACGCAGAGCGCATCGAAATTGTTCATACCTGTGTTGCCATCAGCTCCCATGCCCGTCCGGACAGTGTCCTGCGCGGCAACCGTGATTCTTCCATGTTCATTGCCGTCGACCGGTTGCGCCAGGGGCTTGCAGATGCCTGCGTCAGCGCGGGCAACACCGGTGCCTTGCTGATGGCTGGCAGGCATCTGCTTGATGCCATTCCGGGTATCGACAAGCCGGCCATCATGGCCATGTTGCCAGCCACCCGGGCAGGTGGTTACAGCTATCTGCTCGATGTCGGTGCCAACATCAGTAACACTGCCGCAGAGCTCTACCAGTTTGCCCTGATGGGTGCGGTGGTGGCTTCGAGCCTGTCGGATCGTCCGCATGCGCGAGTGGCCCTGCTTAATATTGGTGAAGAGGCCAACAAGGGTACCCCGGAAATCCGCGAAGCGGCGACACTGCTGGCCGATAGCCCGGGCGTGAACTATATTGGTTTCATAGAGGGTAACCAGCTTTTTGACGGTGTGGCCGATGTCATTGTCTGTGACGGCTTTACCGGCAATATCACCATAAAAACCAGCGCCGGTGCGGTGAAAGTCATGCAGCGACGGTTACTGGGCAGCATCCGCTCAACCTGGTATTACCGGTTGCTGGGCTGGCTGGCCCAGCCCCTGTTGCGCGATATCCGCAAAGACCTGAACCCGTCGCGCTACAATGGCGCTATGCTGGTAGGTTTGCGTGGGATCATTGTGAAGAGTCACGGTAATGCTGTGCAGGACGGATTTGAACGTGCGATCAATCATGCGATTAAACAGATAGAAGACAACGTGCCGGCGCTCATTGCAGGTAAAATGCAGCGTTGACAGTAAACTGAAACGCGCAATTGATTAGGAACGAGTGCAGAACATGCAGAAATTTGGATTTGTTTTCCCCGGCCAGGGCTCACAAAAGGCTGGCATGCTCAGTGAACTGGCGGCTGCCTATCCTTCGGTGACAGATACTTTTGCACAGGCCTCGGAGGTACTGGGCGAAGATTTGTGGCAGATCGTCCAGAATAACCCTGATGGCATGCTCGATCAGACACATTTCACGCAGCCCGCCCTGCTGGCCGCATCGGTGGCCATCTGGCAGATCTGGATGGCCCAGAAAGCGCCGCTGCCGGACATGCTTGCCGGGCATAGCCTGGGCGAGTATTCAGCGCTGGTGTGCGCCGGCGTGCTCGGGTTTGACGATGCCGTTGCGTTGGTGCACAAGCGTGGTCAGTACATGCAGACGGCGGTGCCTGCAGGCACGGGCGGCATGGCGGCCATCATAGGCATGGAAGACAGCCGGATTGACGAGGTCTGCCGCAGTGCTGTCTCTTATACACATCTGACGCTGCCGACGATCTACTCTGTGTAGAT
>CAJXPR010000047.1 GCA_913058135.1 uncultured Gammaproteobacteria bacterium | reverse complement strand
GAGATTTCTGCCTGTCTCGTGGGCTCGGAGATGTGTATAAGAGACAGCCTGCACCACGACCACAGCAATGCCCAGACCGATGGCTGTCTCTACCTTCTTGGACACCGCCAGGAAAGTACACATGCCCAGGAACAGCATGAGTGCCATGTTTTCCACAAACACCGCACTGACAAAAAGACTCAGATAATGTTCCATCAATGCGCTCCTTTCTCAGCAGTGTGCGGGGCCATGACAAATTCGTCTTTCTCAACCTGTTCGGCATACTTGTTGCGCAGAATCCAGATAAAGAAACCGATAATGAAGAAGGCGCTCGGTGCCAGCAGCATCAGACCGTTAGGCTGATACCAGCCGCCATTGGCAACTGTTGGCAGAATGGTGATACCCAGCAATGTGCCTGAACCAAACAGCTCGCGCAGCGTACCAACAACAATCAACACCACGCTGTAGCCCAGCCCGTTACCAATACCGTCAATGAAACTGGGGACTGGCGGGTTCTTCATGGCAAAGGCTTCGGCCCGTCCCATGACAATACAGTTGGTGATGATCAGCCCCACAAACACGCTGAGCTGTTTACTGATCTCATAGGCAAACGCTTTCAGAACCTGATCCACCAGAATCACCAGCGACGCGATAATGGTCATCTGGATGATGATACGGATACTGCTTGGCATCTTGTTGCGCAGCATGGAAATAAACAGGTTGGAGAACGCCACCACGGCGGTCAGCGCGACACACATCACCAGCGTCACCGACAGGCTGGTGGTGACCGCCAGCGCAGAGCACACCCCGAGGATCTGCAGCGCAATTGGGTTGTCAGCAAAGATCGGTTTGATTAAAACGGTTTTATTCATCGACATTGTTCAATCCTCTTCAGCTCTGCACTTCATTACGCAGGAAAGGCGCGAAACCGCGCTCCCCGAGCCAGAATTCGATCATGTTCTCCACGCCACGGCTGGTCAGCGTAGCACCCGCCAGCGCGTCCACTTCGTACTCGCCCTGGCCGCCGCCTTTGCTCACGCGGAAGGCGATATTATCCGACTCGTCATAGATACGCTTGCCCAGCCATTGTTGCTGCCAGCGCGGATTGCTTATCTCGCCGCCCAGGCCGGGGGTTTCCTGATGGTCGTAGAAACCGATGCCAAGCACGGTATTACCATCACCTTCCAGTGCCAGATAACCGTACATGATGCCCCAGAGTCCGTAACCACTGACCGGGATGACCACAGTTTCATAGCCTTCGCCCTGTGCACTATCAATGACATAGACCGTGGCATAGTCGGCACGGCGACGAACGGAAGCAAGGTCTTCGTTGTCCGCGAGCGCCTCTGACATGGCCGGGTCGTTCTTTGCCGCCTGCTGATCATAGGTCTGCGGATCCAGGCCCTGAGTCTGCAACTCCTCGTCGGTGACATAGCGCCCTTCGTCCAGATCCACCAGGCGCGGCGTAAACTCGCTGAACATACTGGCCACATCGGCATTGGTATGCACAGTCGGGTCAAACATGCCGGCGGCGATCAGGATATTCTTGTTGCGATCCAGGATTTCGTTGGCAGTCTGCATGGGCTTGAGAATCACCGCCGCACTGGAGATGACAATCGAACACACCGCACACAGGCCAAAAGCGACCTTGAGGGTATTCTTGACGGAGTTCACATTAGACGACATTGCGGGCAATCCTCCGTTTGATATTGGCTTTCACGACAAAATAGTCGATCAGCGGGGCTGACAGGTTGGCGAACAGTATCGCAAGCATCATACCTTCTGGATACGCTGGATTGAGCACACGGATCATGACCACCATGAAACCGATCAGCATGCCGAACACCCATTTACCGGTATTGGTCATTGAGGCAGACACTGGGTCGGTGGCCATGAACACCATACCGAAGGCAAAACCGCCCAGCACCAGATGCCAGTACCACGGGGTGGCAAAGGCCGGGTTGGTGTCCGAGCCGATCAGGTTCAGCAGTGTCGAGAAGATCACCATGCCCAGGAAAGTACCCAGCATGATGCGCCAGGACGCTATACGGGTAATCAGCAGCACGGCGGCACCGATCAGAATCGCCAGTGTTGATACTTCACCGATGGAACCCTGCATGCGCCCGATGAAGGCATCCATCCAGGTCAGTTGCTCACCAGTCGCCATCATGAGGGCCGGCAGCCCGTCGGTGGCTATCTGACTGAGGGCGGTGGCGCCGGAAAACCCGTCCACCGCCGTCCACACTGAATCACCGGAGATCTGCGGTGCGTAGGCAAAAAACAGAAAGGCACGGCCGGTCAGTGCCGGGTTGAGAAAATTCTTGCCGGTGCCACCGAAGACTTCCTTGCCTATAATGACACCAAAGCTGATCCCCAGCGCTGCCTGCCACAACGGCAGGGTTGCCGGTACAATCAGCGAGAACAGGATGGAGGTCACGAAGAAACCTTCGTTGATTTCGTGGCCGCGCTTGATGGCGAACAGCACTTCCCAGAAACCGCCGACAATAAAGACAGTGGCATAGATGGGGATATAGTGTACGGCACCGTACCAGAAATTGTCCCAGATACTGCCCGGGTCGTTGCCGGCCAGCAAACCCAGAATCCCCCCGCGCCAGCCATCCAGACCTTCCAGGCCCATATTGACTATCGCCATGTTGGCCTGATAACCCACGTTGTACATGCCATAGAACATGGCTGGGAACGCACACAGCCAGACAGTGATCATAATACGTTTCAGGTCGATACCATCACGCACGTGAGCACCGGCCACCGTGACCTTGCTCGGGCTGTAGAAAATGGTGTCGACCGCCTCGTACAGCGGGTACATCTTTTCGTATTTGCCGCCTTTTTCAAACTGCGGCGCTAAATCATCAAGTACTTTGCGCAGACCCATGTGTCAGATTTCCATTAAGTCTCTTTTTCGATACGCGTGAGGTTGTCACGCAGAATCGGACCGTATTCATATTTACCCGGGCACACGTAGGTGCACAGACCCAGATCATCTTCATCCAATTCCAGGGCGCCCAGGTCCATGGCGGTTTCGATATCGCCAACAATCAGGGAACGCAGCAACTGTGTCGGCAGGATATCAAGCGGCATGATGGTCTCATACGTGCCAACCGGCACCATGGCGCGCTCACTGCCGTTAGTCGAGGTGGTGAAGTCCAGCTTTCGACCCTTGAACAGGCTCGACAGGTAAATGCCCAGATTCGAATGGCGTTTGGCACCAAAGGAAAGATAGCCCAGAAACGGGCGTTCGCGACCTTCACGGACAACAGTAATCTGCTGATGGTAGCGACCCAGGAAATCTTCCGGTGCTGCTGCATTGCGGCCTGACAGCACTGACCCGGAAATCACGCGATTCTCGGCCTCTTTCAATTCGCCAGCACAGATTTCGCTAAGGCTGGCGCCCAATCGGGTGCGCAGCAGGCGGGGCCGTTCGACCTGGGGGCCGGCAAGCGCCACAAAGCGCTCGGTCCACAATTGGCCGGTGGCGAACAGCTTGCCAGTCGCAATGACGTCCTGGAAACCGATGCTCCATACCCATTTATTGAGACTGACCGGATCCAGGAAGTGGATGTGGGTGCCTGTCAGGCCTGACGGGTGCGGACCACTGAATGCTTCAACAACCACGTTATCGGCAAAAGCTTCATTTTCCAGGCCGGCAAACGCGCCGTCACGGCGGCACAGGAACACCTTGCCGTCGGTCAGGCGGGCCAGCACGTTCACACCGCGGACAAAATCCTGGGAGAATTCACGGGCGACCAGTTCCGGGTCAAGCGCGAGCGGGTTACTGTCCATCAGATTGATGAAAATTGAAGAAGGCTTGCTTTGCGGGTCGGGCACCTTGCTGAACGGGCGGGTACGCAGTGCTGTCCACAGCCCGGACTGCACCAGATTCTCCACCACCTTGTCGCGCGCCAGCGAGGCGATGTCGGCATCGGGGTAACTGGCAAAGCTGACCGCATCGCTGTCCGAATCATCCAGTTCGATGACCAGCGACTGAAACACCCGACGCTCACCGCGGTTGATCGCCTTGACCACGCCACTGCCCGGGGCGGTATAAATCACGCCCGGCGTTTTCTTGTCGGTGAATACAGTCTGCCCCAGCTTGACCTTGTCGCCTTCCTTGACTTCCATGGTGGGCTTCATGCCCACGTAGTCATGCCCCAGGACTGCCACCGTGCGGACCGGCCTGGCGTCATGAATCGCCTGCTCCGGAGCGCCATTGATAGGTAAGTCCAACCCGCGCTTAATTCTGATCATTCATCAGGCCTAGTAATAATTTTCAGGATTAACAGTTGTTTGTCATGCATGTACAGCGCAGCGTTTGCTCGCCGCTTTTTTGAGAGAAATCGCTACCGACAGAGAATGGTTGGCGATGGCCGCCAACAATCGGCACAGGTATCGGCAGGCGCCGTCAAAACGGGCACAATTATAGAAGGAAGCACGCTGATTTACCAGCGTTTTTTTATTGCTACAATGACATTTGGCACCCGTCAGGCCGGGTGCCAAACACACGATATTACGCTTCGCGCGGGTAAATCCGGTAGCTGACGCCGGCCATTTTATAGACCATGCGCACTACCTGGTTGCAGTAACCGAATTCGTTGTCGTACCAAAGGTACAGCACACAGCGGTTACCGTCGACAATGGTCGCCGTGGAATCAACAATGGCCGCCTCGCGCGAGCCGACAAAGTCGCTGGATACTGCATCGGGATCCTGGGTATAGCTGATCTGATCCTGTAATGGTGAGTGCAACGCCAGCACGCGCAAAAACTCGTTGATTTCGACCTTGGTGGTCTCTGACCCCAGGTTCAGCATCAGGATGGCCATTGAGACATTCGGAATGGGCACACGCACCGCGTTACCGGTCAGCTTGCCTGCCAGTTCCGGTACGGCCTTGACCACGGCCTTGGCAGCACCGGTCTCAGTCAATACCATATTCAGTGCCGCACTGCGGCCACGGCGATTGCCCGTGTGATAGTTGTCGATCAGATTCTGGTCGTTGGTGTAAGCGTGCACAGTTTCGACGTGACCGCTGACCACGCCAAATTTGTCGTTCAGTACCTTCAGCACTGGCGCAATGGCATTTGTCGTGCAGGACGCCGCGGTGATGATGGTATCGTCCGGGCTGATCTGGTCATGATTGATGCCGTAAACGATGTTCTTCAGATTGCCCTTGCCCGGCGCAGTCAGCATGACCTTGGCGGCACCTTTCGACTTCAGGTGCAATGACAGGCCAGCTTCATCACGCCATTTGCCGGTGTTATCGATGATCAGCGCGTCATGAATACCGTACTCAGTGTAATCGATCGCGTCCGGGCCATTGGCATAGATAATATGTATGACGTTGCCATTGGCAATCAGACAGTTGTTCTCTTCGTCTATACGCACGGTCCCCTGAAAGGCACCGTGCACGGAGTCCGAGGTAAACAGACTGGCGCGCTTGATCAGATCGCCTTCCTGACCAGGACGCACAACAACCGCGCGTAGCCGCATGACTTCACCGGTGCTGGTTCGCTCGACCAGCAGACGGGCTATCAGACGACCGATACGGCCAAACCCGTAAAGCACGATGTCCTGTGATTTTTCGCTGGGCGGCGTTTTCACGCCCACCAGATATGACAGCTCATCGGCGACGTAGTCGTCAACCGCGGGCGCCTTGCCGGCTTCCTGCAGCTCCATATACTTGACGGTGAGCTTGCCCAGATCAATCTGACAATGCCAGAGATCCAGCTTGGCCAGCGCCATCAATACCGGGTGGCTTTCAAACTCGGACATCTCATTGCGGCCAACCTGGCGCACAAACCGGTGCGATTTCATGATACTGGTCACCGATTTGTTATGCAGCGCACGGCCGTAGATGAACACACCAACGTTACGTTCACTGTACAGTCGCCCCACCACAGGAATCATTTCCTGGGCAAGCGCTTCTCGTTGCTTCCAATCACTGAAGTAGTCGTCCGGGCTGGGTCGTCGCGTCACGTGGGATACCTGTCTGCTCGTCGAGTGGATTTAAGAACGGCGCATATTATCTTGTTATTGCCACCCCGGTGCAACTTTATCGGCCGATTTGCTGACGATTTGAGCCTCCTGTCCGGGCCGCGATCAGCAGTCCGCCGACACCGGGCGCGGTTGGGATTGCGCAGCGTTTGTGCCAGAATACGCGCCCACTGCCATCAACAAGCCCGACACCATGCCCGCATTCGATATTTTACGACCAAAGCTGCCTGCTGACAGACATACCTTGCAATGGCAGCCCCTGCCGGACAGCCAGCTCAGCCTGGCGTTGGTGCAGGCCGCCCGGCAGGCGGCCGGGCCCGTGCTGGTGATCACCAACAGCAGCGAGGAAGCCGAACAGCTGCGCCGCGAACTGCTCTTCTTCAGCGCCAGCAGCGATGGGAGCGCCCGCGGCGATGAAAGCGCCCGCAGCGATGAGAGCGCCCGCGGCGATGAAAGAGCCCTGCCGGTATACACCTTTCCGGACTGGGAAACACTGCCCTACGACACCTTCTCACCGCATCAGGATATTGTGTCCGAGCGTCTGAATGCCCTGTATCACCTGCCGGACATGCGCCGGGGCATTCTCATTGTGCCGGTCAACAGCGCCATGCACAGGTTGCCGCCGCCGGCTTACGTGCAGGGCAACAGCCTGCAACTGGCCGCCGGCGAGACACTCAATACAGACACCCTGCGCCAGCGCCTGATCAACGCCGGTTACCAGTATGTCGATTCCGTGTACGAGCATGGCGAATTCACGGTGCGCGGCGCCATCATGGATATCTTCCCGATGGGCAGCAAGTTGCCTTATCGCATCGATCTGTTTGACGACGAGATTGAGTCGCTACGCATTTTTGACCCGGAGACCCAACTGTCGCTGGAGAAGGTGCCCGACATCCGCCTGCTGCCGGGCAAGGAATATCCGCTCGACGAAAACGGCCGGCGTGGCTTTCGCACCCGCTTCCGGGAACTGTTTGACGTCGACACGCGCGACTGTACGCTTTATCAGGATATCAGCGAGGGTATTCAAAGCGCCGGCGTGGAGTATTATCTGCCGCTGTTCTTTGATGACCTGAGCCATCTGTTTGAGTACCTGCCCGCTGACACGCTGATTGTACGTAGCCGTCAGATGGAACCCCCGGCATTGCGCTTCTGGCACGACATTGAATCGCGTTACGAAGACCGCCGCTATGACCGCCAGCGCCCGATTCTGGCGCCTGCCTCGCTGTTTCTGTCGCCCGAGGATGTGTTTCGCCACATCAGGAACTTCAGCAGCATTACCCTTCAGGACAGCGCCGGGCCGACGGGCGCCAACAGCGATTTCCCCAATCTGGCCGCCGACAACAGCCGCGCCGAGCCGCTGCAGGCTCTGAAGACCTGGCTGATGGAACGACCCGATCACCGGGTCCTGTTCTGTGCCGAAAGCGCTGGCCGCCGCGAGGTGCTGACCGAGCTGCTGCGCACCGCCGGTCTCGCCCCGACACCGGTCGATGGCTGGCGTGAGTTTGTCGACGGCAAGCAGCCGATGGCTATCTGCATAGCCTCTCTGGACAAAGGTCTGTTGCTGCCATCGGAAAAACTGCTGATGATCACCGAGACGCAGCTGCTGGGCCGCAAAATCGCCCAGCGCCGACGCCGGCGTCGCGCCCAGGACAATACCGACTTCATCATCAAGAGCCTGACCGAGCTTCACCTGGGTGCCGCCGTGGTGCATATCGATCACGGCGTCGGACGTTACTGCGGGCTGCAGACACTGACCATCGAGGACGAAACCGCCGAGTTCCTGACCCTCGAGTACGCTAACCAGGCCAAACTGTACGTGCCTGTGGCCTCCCTGCACCTGATCAGCCGTTACGGTGGCGCTGACCCCGAGCTGGCACCACTGGACAACCTGGGCAGCGACCAGTGGCAAAAAAACAAACGCAAGGCCGCGGAGAAAATCCGCGATGCCGCTGTCGAGCTGCTGGACATCTATGCCAAGCGCGAGTCACGCGGCGGCTTCCCCTTCCGCTGTGACGACATTGACTACGACAAGTTCGCCGCCAGCTTCCCGTTTGAGGAAACGCCCGATCAGCAGGATGCCATCAACGGTGTTATTGCTGACATGCAGTCGGCACGCAGCATGGACCGGCTGGTGTGCGGTGATGTCGGTTTCGGCAAGACGGAGGTGGCGATGCGAGCGGCCTTTATTGCCGTGCAGAATCACAAGCAGGTGGTGATGCTGGTGCCGACTACCCTGCTCGCCCAGCAACACCACGACAGTTTCCGCGACCGCTTCGCTGACTGGCCGGTCAATATTGACCTGATCTCCCGTTTCCGGTCCGGCAAGGAACAGGACGCCACACTGGCGAAAATCCGCGACGGGCGGGTCGACATTATTATCGGCACCCACAAGCTGCTGCAGAATTCGATCAAGTACAAGGACCTGGGACTGCTGATCATCGATGAGGAGCACCGCTTTGGTGTGCAGCAAAAGGAGCGCATCAAGGCTTTGCGCGCCGAGGTGGACATCCTCACACTGACCGCAACGCCCATCCCGCGCACGCTCAATATGGCCATGTCCGGCGTGCGTGACCTGTCGCTGATTGTGACGCCCCCGGCGAAGCGCCTGTCGGTAAAAACCTTTGTGCGCGAACAACAGGACAGCCTGATCAAGGAAGCGATATTGCGCGAGCTGCTGCGCGGCGGCCAGCTGTTTTATCTGCACAATGAAGTCAAGACCATCGAACGCACCGCCGAACATATCCGCGAGCTGGTACCCGAAGCACGCGTATGTGTTGCGCACGGGCAATTGCCGGAGCGCGAGCTGGAAGTGATCATGGCGGACTTCTATCACAAGCGTTACAACATTCTGGTGTGCTCGACCATCATCGAGACCGGCATCGATGTGCCCAGCGCCAACACCATCATTATCGATCGCGCGGACAAGCTGGGCCTGGCGCAGCTGCACCAGTTACGCGGCCGGGTCGGGCGCTCACACCACCAGGCCTACGCCTATCTGCTGACACCGCCGCACAAGGCCATGTCTGCAGACGCGCTCAAGCGCCTGGATGCCATCACCGCCGCCAATACTCTGGGCGCCGGTTTCACACTGGCCAGTCATGATCTGGAAATTCGGGGTGCGGGCGAGATTCTGGGTGAAGAGCAGACCGGTCACATGCAGAAAATCGGTTTCACGCTGTACACGGAAATGTTGGAAGAAGCGGTCAAGGCCATTCGCGAGGGTCGCACACCCAATATCGACCTGGTGCTGCAAAGTGGCAGCGAGATCAATCTGCGTGTACCGGCGCTGATCCCCGAAGACTACCTGCCCGACATCCATACCCGGCTGATCATGTACAAGCGCATTGCCGGGGCCCGCGATGATGAGGAATTGCGTGACCTGCAGATTGAAATGATTGACCGTTTTGGGCTGCTGCCTGATGCTGCCCGCATTCTGTTCTCGGTCACTGAGCTGAAGCTGCGCGCCGAGGCCATGGGCATCAGCAAGATCGACGCCAGCGCACAAACCGGACGCATTGTGTTCCGGCAGCACACCAAAGTGGATCCGCTATCCATCGTGCAACTGGTGCAAAAGCATTCGCGCATTTACAAACTGACAGGGCCCACACAGCTGGGGTTCACTCACGGCCAGGAAAAAGCAGTCGCGCGCATCGAATTCATTAACAAGACACTCGACAAGTTACGTCTTAACGCTGACTAGACTGCCCGGACGTCGCTGGTGTGGCGTCCTCGGGTCCGCCACGCAGGCGGTCAAAATAATCCCGCGCCGCCGCCGTCACCTTGCCCGACAACAGAAAGGTAGCCGTCATCGTCGGCACGGCCATCAACGCGTAGGCAGAATCAATGATGGCAAACACCGCCTCCAGCGGAATGATCGCACCGACCAGCACCAATAGCGTGTAATAGTATTTGTAGCCATCCTGATGGTGGGCGCCGATCAGGAAACCAAGACACTTGGCACCGTAGTACCAGAAGGTGAACATGGTGCTGGAAGCAAATATTAGCACCACAAAGGCGATCAGATAGGCGCCGACGTTGCCCGGCAGCACCTCGGAAAACGCCATGGCGGTCATGGTGACGCCATCGACCAGACCATCCTGCCACACACCGGTCACCAGAATTACCAGCGCTGTGCAGGTGCACACAATCAGTGTATCGATCACCGGCCCCATCATCGCGACCAGACCTTCACGCACCGGCTCCTCGGTTTTGGCAGCACCATGGGCCATGACCTCAGTGCCAATACCGGCCTCATTGGAGAATGCCCCGCGCATCACGCCGATGGTCATGACGCCGATCAGCCCCCCACCCACGGCCTGCGGTGAAAACGCCTCCTGCACAATCAACCATAAATAACCTGGCAATTCAGTGACATGCGCTGCCAACACCAGCAAGGTCATGACCATGTACAGTACCACCATCGACGGCACCAGGCGCACCGCGACATAACCGACCCGCCGAACCCCGCCAAAAATCACCGATGCCACCAGCGCGGCCGAAAACAGACCAAACAGCAGATTAAACAGGAAAGGCTCCTGGCTGTTGGCCAGCCCCGCCGGTACAAATACGACCTCACGCATCACCTGGGTAAGCTGATTGATCTGCACAATGGGCAGGGTGCCTATCAGCGCGGCCGCGGCAAACATGACTGCCAGCCACTGCCAGCGTTTGCCCAGCCCTTCGCGGATGATGTACATCGGTCCGCCCTGTACATCGCCGCGGCTGTCCTTGCCGCGATACATGACCGCCAGCGTGCAGGTGAAAAACTTGGTGGCTACCCCTACCACGGCGGTAACCCACATCCAGAACACGGCCCCCGGACCGCCCAGACCAATGGCCAGGGCCACACCGGCGATATTGCCCATGCCCAGCGTGCCCGACAGCGCAGCTGACAGGGCCTGCAGATGACTCAGATCGCCCGGATCATCCTTGTTGTCATAACGCCCGGTGAGAATGGCAATGGCGTGGGGAAAGTAGCGGTAGGGCTGAAACCGGCTAATCAACGCAAAATATACACCTCCCCCCACCAGCAGAATGATCAGGGGCACACCCCACAAAAAACCTGCCAGCGCCTGCAGGCTTTGTGTTATCGAATCCATTAGCGGTCCGCCTTTGTTATGCCAATTTTTTGTTATGCAAACTTTTTATTGTGCCAAACGGGCTGCTAGTGCCGATCCAGCCTGTTACCTGAAGACTATCAGAGTCTGCGCGTGCTGAGAAATCACCGCCCCGCTCCGACATTGACTCATCACCGCCACTGCGCAAGAATACACAGGCTACACACTCCTGTGCCGAGCCCGTGACGCACACCAGGCCAACGATGAAAAACAACAGATTATTGATCATTGACGACGACTCCGACGTCAGCCAGACGTTGCAGGCGATGGCCGAGTCCATTGGTTTTGAAGTCATCACTACTGACAGCAATCTCTCCTTTTTTGCACAACTGGCGTTATTCGAACCCGGCGTCATCATTGTTGACCCGCTCGCCCCGGGCCAGGATAGCCTGGCACTGATGGACCAGCTGGCGGATATAAATGACAAGGCACAGCTGGTCATCGTCAGTGCTCTGGACGACAACGGCATAAACATGGTGGTAAAAAACGCCAACGATCACAAACTCCGGGTTCTGGGTATTTTGCAGAAACCCCTGCCGGTCGCCCGCATCAGCCAATTCCTCACGCTGTACCTGAGCGCCGATCAGCGCAAGACATCAATTCCCGGCAACTGGCAGCAACAATTCAACAACAATCAGTGGATGCCGACTCAGGATGACCTCATCGAGGTTATCGAAAAAGACCTGCTCACCCTGAACTATCAGCCCAAACTGGATTGCCGGACCGGTAACCTGATTGGTTTCGAAGCCCTTGCCCGCTGGGAAGTGCCGGGCAAGGGTATTGTGACACCTGACGTTTTTGTGCCGCTGGCGGAAAGCAGTCACCTGATGAGTGTGCTGACCTGCAATATTGCCAAACGCGGGCTGCTGTGGCTCAGCAAGATTCAACGCTCACCGACGCTGTCCAATTGCAGCCTGCGACCCGAATACTCTCCGGGCGAACTGACGCTGTCTCTCAACCTCAGCGCCCGGTGCGTGGAGGACGCGGACATGCCCGACAAACTGATGGAGATCTGTCATCAGGTCAGCGTCGATCCCGCCAATATCATCCTGGAAATCAGTGAGTCCGTCGTTATGCGCGACCCTGATGGTCTGCTGGAGATCCTGACGCGATTCCGCGACCGGCGCTTCCAACTTTCCATTGATGATTTTGGCACCGGTTATTCATCCATGCTGCACCTGGTGCGCCTGCCATTTACCGAAGTCAAAATCGACAAGGATTTCGTCGGCATTGCCGACACCTCTCAGGAAGCCCGTTCGGTCATTAAATGCATCGTTGACTTATCGAAAAGCCTGGGCGTCAGGTCGGTAGCAGAAGGTGTGGAAAGTCAATCGGTCAGACAGTACCTCACTGAACTGGGCTGCGATGCTTTTCAGGGTTTTCTGGTATCGAAACCGGTCAATGAAGACAACCTGCTGGTATGGAGCAGGGAATACTGCGAATCGCTGCATTAGCAGTCTGTTGCCACTGCGCCCACGTTATACGCGGAGGCGGGCCCAGGGTATGGATTCTTTGGGCAGCGCCTTGCTCAGCAGCGGCCCCTGCAACTCCTCACAGGCCAGGGTGCGTAGCATGCGCAGTCCGTTGCTGTTCTTCACGCCGTCAGCAACTGACACCAGTCCCCGCGAATGAATCAGCTTGATCATGGATGCCAGTTGACGCCGCTGGTCACTGTGCACCAGCGCGGCATCAATGAGTTTCGGGGAAAACTTGACGGCATCCACTGGCATCATGAACATGTCCTGTACAGTCGAGCCGCCATCACCGAAATTGGAGACCACCACAGACACATGACGACTCTGCAATTGTTGCAGGTATTGCACCGTTTTTGGGTCGGCGTTGCGCAGTGATTTCTCGCTGACTTCAATGGCAAACCAGCCCGGGCTGTATTGACGCTTCATGTACTCCGCCAGAGCATACGCCAGCACCGGTGCGCTTAGTACATCATTGATGGTGACATCGACAGTCACCCGGAATTTAAGACCCTTTTCGGCCCACTCATCCGCATCGGCAAACGCCAGCTTCAACTGCCAGGCACAAAAACCCTGAATGGCGGGCGCTTCCTCCAGCATTGCCTTGAAGTCCTCCAGCTGAAGCTCACCACGTCGCGGGTGCTTCCAGCGCACGACGCCTTGCAACGCCGAAAAATATCCCGTACGGGTATTCAATCGCGGCTCATAGTGCAGTGTGATCTCATGGTTCTCCATCGCCGCCTGAATTTGCAGGCTGGTGTAGCGTTCACCCAGGTTGTAAATGGCGTCAACTGTGGGGCCGGCCTTAAACTCCTCATTATTTTTTTGCGCTGCGATCGCCAGGTTGGCGGCACTGTCGAGCAGGGATTGCGGCTCGACGTCCGTGCCCTGCACGCGCTTGCGATGCAGCCCGGTGGTCGCCGTCAGACTGTATTCCTCGCCATCAAGTTTGATGGGTGTGGCCAGCACTTCCCTGACCAGTTTCTGAACGTCCGATATGTCACGGCCTTGCCCCGCCTGGATACCCAACAGCTCGTTGCCCGACAATTGACTGACATAAGCGCCTTCGCCCAGCCTGGTCTGCAACTGTTCGGCCAGCGTGCGGACCAACTGGTTGACGGTATCCTGCCCCGCACTGAGCCGAATATGATCCAGGTTGTTGAGCCTGACATTAAGCACATCCAGATCCTTGTCGGTCAGGCTGCCGGACTTGAGCACTTTTTCCAGGTGTTTGAGGGTCGCCTTGATATTGGGCAGATCAGTGCCGGCAACCTGGTGCTGGGCTGCATAGAGTTCCGCCTGCAGCCATCTGATCAACCGCTGCAGCAACCCCCCCAGCAGACCTGCGGCAAACAGGCCGGTGGTCCTGACCCAAAAGGCAACATCAACTTCTGCGACGCCGGCGAATACGCCTCCCGGACTCATCAGCATGGCACAGATCAATGCCGTTACTGTCGCCACGATGGGTCCGCTGACCAGGCCCACCAGAAAAACCACCAGTACAATCCAGATGCCAAATTCAGAGGGCAGACCGCCGCCGAGATATGCCAGCCGCATCAGTATCGCGATGTACGCCCATAATACGATGCACACCAATATCTGCAGCTCTGCGGAGAGCCGGTAGAACTCGCCGATAGTCGAATTGACCATGCTGATGTAACGCCGCGTGCGGGTCATGCGTGCTTCCTGCGTGGGGATTTGTCTGGATTGACTATGCCGGGCCACTGGGCAAGAATAGTAGCTCACCTGCGCACAAGGCTCCAATGAAGATTTTCCCCACAAACCTGTTACTGACCCTGTCTGTCTCCACTCTGCTGGTAACGGCGCTGACGCTGCTGACTTCATCGGCAAACGCACAGGACGGCAACCGTTGGTACCAGATAGAAGTTACGGTGTTTGCTCACGAAAACAGCAACACGCTACAGGAACAATGGCCCACCGATATGGCACTGGCCTACCCGGCGGGCGCGCGAGAGCTCGATAGCCTGCTCAAGCATCTGACACTGAGTGACTGGAGCGTACTGAACGCGGCGTCCGACACCTCGCCGGCAATGCCGACATCGACTGGCACCGACACCCGGGCGCCCGATAATACCGGCGTGTCCGCGGGACCTGACCCCTTGCAGAGCAGTGATTATCGCCTGCCGGATGCGGCGCGTGACGCATTTGTCGCGCTGCCCGCGACGGCACATGATTTCACCCAGACCAATCGCGCGCTGACGGAGTCGTCGGCGTACCGCGTACTGACGCATCTGGCCTGGCGCCAACCTGTAATGCGTGCGAATAATGCCACACCCATTATCATCGCCGGCGGTCGGCAGTTCGGGGATCATCATGAACTGGAAGGCACGTTGACCATCCGTTTTAACCAGTCACGGGATCGCGTCATGCTCGACACCAATCTTTGGCTGGCACGTTTCAGCGCCCAGGCGTCGCCGGCAAATCGATCACCGGAATCACAGCTGCTGCAATTGCCCTCTGCACCGTCCACTGATGCCGGAGACCGTCCCGAAGCCGACAGCCAACAGCCCCGTTTTTACGTGACTGAGGTATTTCCCATGCAGGACAGCCGGGCCATGCGCAGCAACGAGTTCCACTACCTGGATCACCCGGCCATTGGTGTGCTGGTGCAGGTGTTTCCTTATGAGCCGCCGGCAGCGCCGGTCAACGCGTTTCCCGGAAACGACCTGCCGCTGTGAGCAGCAGCTGATGAATTTGCCCCATGCCCTGAGCTAGCACGGCGCGGATACCATCCATGGTGATGACTTCGTCGGACAGGCCCGCCGCCCAGTTGACTGACAGGCACACACTGGCATAGGCGATATCCAGCTCTCGCGCCAGCGCCGCTTCCGGCATGCCGGTCATGCCCACCATGTCGCAACCGTCTTGCTGCAGGCGCCTGACCTCGGCCACTGTCTCCAGCCGCGGCCCCTGTGTGGCGCCGTAGACGCCCTGCGGCCACACGGGCAACTGCAACTGTGCCGCGCTGGCCAACAGCAAGTCGCGCAGGGGCTGGCTGTAAGGATGGGTAAAGTCGATATGCGTGACACTGGCGGTGAACCGGTCAGCGGAGACGATATCAATCGTGTCTCCGTCAAAATAGGTATGTGCACGACCATGGGTATAGTCCATGATCTGTTCCGGTACCGCGATCACGCCCGGCCCCATTTGCCGGTGAATGCCGCCTACCGCATTGACCGCCAGCACGGCCGTCACGCCGAGCTCGCGTAAGGCGAACATATTCGCGCGATAATTGATACGATGTGGAGGCACTGTGTGTCCTTCGCCATGGCGCGGCAGAAAACACACCGGCCCGGCAACATCGGGCAATCGCCCGCAGGCCACCCGCACCGCGGCATCCTGGTAGGGAGTGTGCAGCTCGGCGATGCGTTCTGTATCAAAGCCGGGTAACTGGTTCAGGCCGGTGCCGCCAATAAACGCTAACATAAACTGTCTCCTGTCTGACTGGCGGCAGTATACCAACGAAAACCGATAGTGGTGTTGACAGCATGCGCAGATCTGTTCGTAAAATGGTGCCTTCGACGTATCGGTCATGGAATACCCGATGAAACGACTCCTCAAGCTGCTGTGGCATCAGCAACAGCACCTGCCCGACGCCGCAGCTCGCGCCATTTACAAGCAGATGCGCAAGCGCGGCTACGCACCTGCCTACGACTTCACAACCGATTTTTTTGGCCTTGAATACGACGGCAACCTGCGCAATAACATCGACTTCGCCATCTATTTTTATGGTGCCTTCGAAAAACCGCTACTGTTTTTTATGCGCGATGCCCTGCACGCGATTGCCGGTGTCGAAGGCGTATTTGTCGATGTCGGTGCCAATGTGGGCCAGCATTCGCTGTTCATGTCGCAACGTGCGCACCAGGTAATTGCCTTCGAGCCCTACGCGCCGGTGCGCGAACGCCTGGCGCATCAGATACGTCTGAACGCTATCCGCAATATCACCGTGGAACCAGTGGGCCTGAGTGACGAGACCGCACACCAGGCGTTTTATGCGCCTACTGGCGACAACGCCGGCATCGGCTCCTTCGATGCCAGCACCACGGAAAAAGGCAACACCCTGCTGGGAGATCTGCATGTCATCCGTGGCGACGATTATTTTGCCGAGAATCCGCCCGATTACCTGCACCTCATCAAGCTGGACGTGGAAGGCTTTGAAAAACCGGCACTGCAGGGATTGCAGCAGACCCTGCAGCGCTATCGACCGCTGATTGTCTGTGAACTGAGTTATGGCAACGCCCTGTCATTCAAGACCCGTGATGAAATCATGCAGTGCCTTCCGGAGAATTATGTGCTGCTGCAGTTCAACAAGCGCAAGGCCGACGGCAGCAAGAACCGGCGCAAGGATGGTCGCTCACGAATCAGCGGTGCCTATGATCTGATCCCTTACGCGGGGCCGCTGGACAAGGGGCAGGATGACCTGATTGCCTGTCCGTTGGAGTATCGGCAGACGATTCCTCGGGTTGGGTCGTGAGTATTCCCCACTTCGATTGAGAGCGGCCCGGGTAGCGGGTAGCAGATTCAGCCCGACCGCCTCCTTTTGTCATTCACCGGGCGGGGCGGAACTCGACCTCGCGGCGCTGCCGCTCGGGACTCAGACAGTCCTCCCGCTTTTTCCGGTGAATGTCAAAAGGAGAAACGCGGCCTGATTGGGCTGAATGCTGCTACCCGCTACCCGGGCCTTGTGCAAGGCCGGGGGGTTCCGGGCCTTGTGCAAGGCTGCAGGATTCCGGATCTCGACGCGTGCACAAGACGCATGTGCACGGCTGCTGCTGGCGTTTCAGTCGGTGCTGTGCTCGTCGGTGGTGGCTTTTTCCTGCGGCTTTTCCTGTGCCCAGTAGTAATACACAGAGTACAGCGCTGGTATCAGTAAGGGCGTGAGGGTCAGTGCCAGCATGGCTGGCATGTTTGGCCAGAATACGGTGCTGACAGCCAAAGCGGCGCCACAGACCACCATCAGTTTTCCTGCCAGACGGTGTGTGGCCTTCCAGTTGGCCGTGGACGCGAGCGTCCAGGGCGTGCGCAGACCGAGGAAAAAATTACGCTCTGTCTTTCCGAAAACATTGCCGACAATAATCAGGAACGCCGCCATGCCCCAGGAAAAATAGCGGGCAAAAAATTCAAAATCGCCGGCACCCAGCAGCAGACTTATGTGCAGGAAAAACAGCATCACCCCTACACCAAACACAATAATGTGCATGGCGTGTTTGCTATTGGGCATGGAGAATTTGCGAGGCGAAATCCTGATCAAAAAATGCATGATCAGTATCACCGACAAATAGATCGCCGGTGTCAGGACCGCCAGTATCGCCGTTGGCAGCGTCCCCCTGATATCCCCCGACCACGTGAAGCCGGATGGCAATTCTGCCGGCAGGCTGCTGTAGACGACCACGCTCACCAACACCATGGCCGCCAGGGCTATCAGACTCAGAAGGTTGTTTTGTAACAGTTTCATTTGTTTTTGCTCCTGTCCTGGAAAAAATCGATGACAAACTGCGCTGCGTCCTCAAACACACTGGTGTTGATGCTGTAGCAGATACTCTGTCCCCGTCGGGTGGTGGTCACCAATCCCGCAGACTTCAACTTGCCCAGGTGGTGGGACATGGAAGGACCGCTGATATCGAAGTGCTGACCCAGATCCCCGGCAGACATTTCACCCTGTTTCAGCAAGTCCAGTATCCTGCGCCGGGTCGGGTCGGAGATTGCCTCGAGAATCTGTTGCATGGACATAAACTGCATCCTTCTTAAATTAGATATTTAGATAATCATCTAAATAAAGACCAAAGTCAACAGGCGCCGGCCCTGAACTTTTATAACGACGTTCGGTCATAGCTGTTAAGACCGCGCAAAATGGCATCAAAGGACGCGCCGTCATGCACGCAGCACAGGAGTGCAGTCACATGGAATGCAACAGCACCCGGACGCTTATCACGACCCCCGCTATTGCAACCCGTTATTGCAATGCCCCCCTGTCGCAACCACTTTGCGATCACCAGCCCGACTTTCTGGGACAATTCCGGGACTGTCTCGGCACTGTCTCGGCACTGTCCCAGCACAGTCTCGGCACCGTCTCGGCACTACCTCCTGCTCTGCGCCCTTGTAACTCTCCCCCTGAACAAATGGAGGCTTTATGAATGGACTATCAGGCATTTTTGACAACCGGGGCTGCCCCCTGGACAAGCAGACGTTTTCCTGGCGCAGCATTGCCAGCCTGCCCATCAGCAAACTTGACGATGATGCCTTCACCCGCGTCAGGATCATCCTGATGAATGGCATCGAGCAGGACGCGTTGCGCCTGAAACATTTTGGCGCCCGCTTCCACAAGGAATTACAGTTGCCACTGGCGCAGATCCGGCGCGTCGAACAACACCAGATGACGGCCATCAACTGGTTGCTGTCGGCCGACCACTCACCATTGGAAACTACCATCGCTTACGAGCAGGTTGCCATCGAGGTCACGGCGGCGGTGGCCCAGGGCGAACCGGATCCCTATCAGGCCCAGACCTATCGTTTTGGTCTGCTGGAAGACTTTGACCATCTGTATCGCTACTCGGCGATGCTGGATCGCCTGGAAGGCAAAGATGCCAACAACATCCTGCAAGGGTACACCGATATCGTGCCGGGTCGACCTACTTCGGAGCACCACCGCGCCCCTGAAGATGACCTGCGCGAGAATTACCAGAAAGCCGATGCCGCGCTGATCACCAAAATACATGCGGCCATGATTACCGCCGCCGAGTACCAGACGCACGACTATTACATGAACATCGGCCCGACCTTCAGTGACCCCGTCGCGCGACAACTGTACGCGGAGATTGCCTCCGTGGAGGAACAGCACGTTACCCAGTACGGCTCGCTGATGGATCCATCTGAATCGTTTCTGGAGAAGTGGCTGATTCACGAGGCAATGGAAATTTACGCCTACGCCAGTTGCGCGGAGCAGGAAGAAAACCCGCGCATCAAAGCGTTATGGGAGCAGTTTCTGGACTACGAACTGGGACACCTGGACGTTGCCTGTGAACTGTTCAAAAAACTGGAGCGCCGCGACCCGGCGGAGATTATCGCCGGCACAGTACCGCAGATGATCGACTTCAAAAGCCAGCGCGACTTCGTGCGCAAAGTGCTCACCGAAGAAAAGGATCTGCGTACCTCAGGACATAATTACGTCTCCAAGGAGCAGGAAAGCGAAGCCTCGCTGCAATACCGCGCCAGGATGAACGACCCCGTAGTGCCAGCCGACATCGCCTCGGCAGGTTATGAGTGGCACCCAGGGACTGAACAGGCACAACACAGGAAAAGGGGGTAACGACAATGAGTACATCAGCAAAAATCGGACATAACAGGACCGGCGCGCAGATGTCGCCAGAGGATACCAAACGCCAGCTTGAGGCCAACAACCTGTTTCCACCGGATATTCCCGGCGACGCCAGCGCCATTGCCGAGGCGAGAAAACAGGCAATACTGGACGCTGAGCCGATAGGCTCGGTGCCGGTGCCTGGCTCAGTCAAAGGAATGGTGAAGACCTCTTTTCAGAAGGTCATGGGCAAAAACCCGGAGATCCTGATCGATAAGCTGGCCGAGAGACTTGCCTTTGAGCGCACCGGCGTCAGGCTCTACGATGGCGTGTTAGCGAAAATAGCAGCGCTGGGCAGCGTGCCTGGTCCGACCGATATCCAGCCGGTCATCCAACAGTTTCGCGATCAGGAATATCAACACTTTGTGCTGCTGGTTGAAGCCCTGGAGAAGCTGGGCGCAGACCCGACCGCGCAAACGCCCTGCGCGGATCTGGCCGGTGTTTCTGCGGAGGGGTTAATGAAAATAATCACCGACCCACGCACCAATCTGGCACAAACGCTGAATGCTTTGCTGATCGCGGAGGCCGCGGATAATGCCGGCTGGGAACTGCTGATCGAATTGGCGCGTGAGGCCGGGCAAGACCAGATGGTGGAGGACTTTGGCGTTGCCCTGGAGGAGGAGAACGAGCACATGGGCACCATCAAGGAGTTCCTGAAACATGCGACGGTGGCGGATCTCCTTTAGGCTTAGTCGGCCGCCACCTATAGGATGATGCGCTTTGTTGGAAAGCGGCCCGGGTAGCGGGTGGCAGCATTCAGCCCAATCAGGCCGCGTTTCTCCTTTTGTCATTCACCGGAAAAAGCGGTAGGACTGTCTGAGTCCCGAGCGGCACCGCCGCGAGGTCGAGTTCCGCCCCGCCGGGTGCGGGGGCAAAGAAGATGGCCGGTTCACAGTGTCCCTCCGATTGCCGGCCCGCTCTAAAACGAAGCCGGCAGGTTCAATTCTGCTACCGGGCACGACAAACAAAAAAGGCCACCTGAAGGTGACCTTTTTTTGTTTGGCGCGCCCGGCAGGGATCGAACCTGCAACCCCCGGCTTAGAAGGCCGGTGCTCTATCCGATTGAGCTACGGGCGCAAAGCAGGCTCTGCTCCGCTGCTGACAACCCGGTCTGTCTCCTGAGCGGAAAACAGACCTTCACGGGATGCGCCGGGAATATGGGGTGGCTGATGGGGCTCGAACCCACGACAACCGGAGTCACAGTCCGGGGCTCTACCAACTGAGCTACAACCACCATAAATCAACTGTTAATCGCATTGACCAGTTTGTTGGTACTGTCTTGCCAAGTATGTACGTTGGCGAAATTGGTCGGGGTAGAGAGATTTGAACTCCCGACATCCTGCACCCAAAGCAGGCGCGCTACCAGACTGCGCTATACCCCGATCTCGCCCCGAAAACATACCATCGTCATCGCGAGGTCGGCATAATACTCATGGAGGGCATCTCCGTCAACGATTGATTGGAAATTCTAGTCCCGCTCAATGCGCCAATGGCTGCCATCGGGGCCATCTTCAACCACCACTTTCATGGCATTGAGTTTATCACGAATCTCGTCCGCCAGCGCCCAGTTCTTGTCCTGCCGCGCCTGGCGCCGTTGGGCAACCAGCGTGTCAATGGCGTCTGCATCGACCTCACCTGCACTGTTGCGCAGGAACGTTTCTGCCGAGCCCTGCAACAAGCCAAGTACACCGCCCAGTTTTACCATCAGCCGCGCCAACTCAGCGGCGTGTGTGGGGTCCTGATCTTTTGCCTTGTTCAGGTCACGGGCCAGATCAAACAGCACAGCGACTGCCTCGGCGGTATTAAAATCGTCATTCATGGCCCGACGAAACGCTTTTTCGTACTGGCTATTGGTGAGATCACGGGCATTGTCAACGCCAGCGCCGCGAATTGCCAGGTACAGACGTTCCAGTGATGCCGCAGCCTGTTCCAGGCCCTGATCGGAATAATTGATGGGACTGCGATACTGGCTGGCGACCAGCAGATAACGCACAACCTCTGCCGGGTACTTGGTCAGCACTTCACGGACAGTGAAAAAATTACCCAGCGATTTGGACATTTTTTCATTATCGACACGCACCGGGCCGTTGTGCAGCCAGTATTTGGCAAAATGTTTGCCGGTGGCTGCCTCCGATTGTGCAATCTCGTTTTCATGATGTGGGAACATCAGATCGCTGCCACCACCATGAATATCGAAGGAATCGCCCAGGCAGCAGGTCGACATCGCCGAGCATTCGATATGCCAGCCCGGTCGCCCGTAACCCCAGGGCGAATCCCAGCCCACCTCGTCGTCCCCGGCGGCTTTCCACAGCGCAAAATCGCGAGGATCGCGCTTCAGCTCACCGATTTCGATGCGGGCGCCAGCCAGCAGCTCCTCCGGATTCTTGTTGGACAACTTGCCGTAACCGTCAAACTGACGTACTGCGTAATAAACGTCGCCATTGCTGGCACGGTAAGCATAATCTTTTGCGATCAGCGTTTCGATCATGGCAACGATATCGGCAATATGGGCTGTCGCCCTTGGCTCATGATCCGGCTGCAGCACAAACAGCGCAGCTTCATCTTCGCGCGTGGCGTTGATAAAACGCTCGGTCAGATCAGCAAAATATTCACCGTTCTCTTTGGCACGGCGCAGAATCTTGTCGTCGATATCGGTGATGTTACGCACGTAGTTGACGTCATATCCCAGGTAGCGCAGATAGCGCACCACCACGTCGAAGGCCACCAGCATGCGCGCATGACCGATGTGGCTGTAGTCATAGGTGGTCAGACCACAGACATACATGTTCACCTTGCCCGGCTGCATGGGCTCGAAGCGTTCTTTCCTGCGTGTCAGCGTATTGTAGATCTGTAAATCGTTGTTTATCATCCGGATATCTTCGCCCATGAATCGCGCAGGCTGACCGTACGGTTGACCACCAGTCTGTCCGGTGAACTGTCAACACGGTCAACACAGAAATAACCTTCCCGCTCGAACTGGAAACTGTCTTCCGCTGCCGCAGACGCCAGTGACGGCTCTGCCAGACAGCCGGTCAGTACCTGCAACGAATCCGGGTTCAGGCTGTTCTTGAAATCTCCCAGGGATTTATCATCCGGGTTGGCATTCAGGAACAACCTGTCATAAATACGCACTTCTGCCGGCACAGCTGCTGCAGCCGGCACCCAGTGAATGACGCCCTTGACCTTGCGACCAACGGGGTTCTGCCCCAAGGTCTGATCATCGTAACTGCAGCGCAGCTCGATCACCTCACCGGCGTCATCCTTGATAACTTCGTCACAGCGAATCACATAAGCGCCGCGCAGCCGCACTTCCGAGCCCGTGGTCAGGCGCTTGAAACCTGGAGGCGGCACTTCTTCAAAGTCGCTGCGGTCAATAAACAGCTCGGCCGCAAATGGCAATTCCCGGTGCCCGATGTCCTTTTTTGGATGCCTGGGCAGTTGCAACATTTCCTGCTTGTCCGCCGGGTAATTGCTCAGCGTGACTTTTAAGGGCCGCAGCACACACATCGCGCGCGGCGCGTGGGCGTCCAGATCCTCACGAATGCTGTGCTCCAACATGCCCACATCAACAATGCTTTCGCTTCGGCTCATGCCGATCATGTCGCAGAAGTGGCGAATGCTGTGCGGTGTGTAACCGCGGCGACGCAGGCCCGACAGTGTCGGCATGCGCGGGTCATCCCAGCCTGACACCAGACCCAACTCGACCAGTTCTTTCAGTTTGCGTTTGCTCATCACCGTGTAGTTGATGTTCAGACGCGCAAATTCGGTCTGCTGCGGTAATACGTAGGCAGTCTCCGGCGTCCTGTTGCCCAGCGCCAGGCAGGCGGCACTCAGCGACTCGGACGGCAGGTTCTGCAGTATCCAGTCGTACAGTGGCCGGTGGTCCTCAAACTCCAGCGTGCACAGGGAATGCGTGACATGCTCCAGCGCATCGGAAATGCAGTGCGCATAGTCATACATCGGGTAAACTTTCCAGGCCTCACCGGTTTGATGATGGTCGATGTTGCGGATACGATAAATGACCGGATCCCGCATATTGATGTTGGGTGAAGCCATGTCTATTTTCGCGCGCAGGCTGTAGCTGCCATCGGCGAACTCGCCCGCCCGCATACGGGCAAACAGATCCAGACTCTCTTCGATGCTACGGTTGCGCGAGGGGCTGTCACGACCCGGCTCGGTGAGCGTTCCGCGATATTCGCGGGCCTGTTCAGGTGTCAGACTGCACACATAGGCCTTGCCCAGACGAATCAGCTCTTCTGCGAAGTCACACAGGTACTGAAAATACGACGACGTGTAGCGCACCTCGCCCTGCCAGTCGAACCCCAGCCAGCGGATGTCTTCCCGAATCGCATCGATGTATTCCTGGCTTTCCTTCTCGGGGTTGGTGTCGTCAAAGCGCAGATTGCATGCACCCTGGTATCCGGCATCCAGATAGGACTGCGCCAGGCCAAAATTCAGACAGATCGATTTGGCGTGGCCGATGTGCAGAAAGCCATTGGGTTCCGGCGGAAAGCGGGTCTGCACGCGGCCACCGTGCCTGCCCGCCAACAGATCCTGATCCACCATGTGGCGGATAAAATGTGACGGACCCTTGTGGTCGATCCTGTCAGCGTTGGCGGGCGTTTCAGCGTGATCGGTGTTGCTGGCATCTGTCATAGTGGCAATTCTGCTTTCTCGGAAGGCTTAAAGCCACTATTATAACGTTTAGTGACCACCATCATCTACAACTAACCCGTTCATCTACAATAAACCAGAGTACTAAACCCAAGTACTAAACCAGCGTACAGAGAGCACAGTGCATTATGATAGTTTTTAAAACCAACTACGGTGATATCCAGATTGAGCTTGATTTTGACAATGCGCCCCTGTCAGCGGCAAATTTTCTGGCTTATGCCCGCAGCGGCTTCTACGACGGCACGATTTTTCACCGGGTGATCGACAATTTCATGGTCCAGGGCGGCGGCTTCAGCTCCGGCATGGAACAGAAAGACAACGGCGAACCCATCCAGAATGAAGCTGACAACGGCCTGACCAATGACGTCGGCACACTGGCCATGGCACGCACCTCGGATCCGCATTCAGCCACGTCTCAGTTCTTCATCAATGTCAGCGACAATGGCTTTCTGAACCACAAAAACAAGACCCCGCAAGGCTGGGGATATGCGGTATTCGGCAAGGTGACCGACGGCATGGATGTGGTCAATCGCATAAAACAGTGCAAAACCGGTTATGTTGGTGGCCATCAGGATGTACCATTGGATGAAGTTGTCATCAAATCCACGGAAGTGACTTACCCGGACACTCTCTGAGAATGAGCGACGAGCAAAAGTGGCCAATATGAGTGACAAGCCGAACAAAACCCTGTTCATCTCCGATCTGCACCTGGACACGGACACCCCGGATATTCTGCAAAGTCTGCTCGCAGTGTTGCACGATCGGGCGTCGGGTGCCGATGCGCTCTACATACTGGGGGATCTGTTCGAGGCCTGGGTGGGTGATGACGACCAGAGCGATATCGCTGACGCTGTGGCCAGCGCGCTGATGTCGTTAAGCCGGGCCGGGACCCGTGTGTACCTGATGCACGGCAACCGTGATTTCCTGATAGGCGATGATTATGCCGCCCGGTGCGGTGCCACGCTGTTGCCTGACCCGACCGTTGTTGAGTGTTATGGCCAGCGTGTGGCACTGGCCCATGGTGACAGCCTGTGCACCCGCGATACGGCCTATATGGCCTTCCGCAGGCAGATGCGGGATCCGGCGTGGCAACAGGCGTTTCTTGACCGGCCCTTGCTGGAGCGGCACATGGTAGCCCAGCAGATGCGCCAGAAAAGCCAGGATGCCAACAGTCAGAAAGCCTCGGATATCATGGACGTCACCCACCAGGAGGTTATCAATCTTTTGGAAACGCTCAAGGTTAATATTCTGATTCATGGCCACACACATCGCCCCGGTATCCATACCATCCGCCTGCATGATGCCATCAATGGGAGCGACGAGGCCGTGCGTATCGTGTTGGGGAGCTGGGATCAGAAGGCCTGGGTACTGGAGTTCAGCCCCGAGGGTTATGAGCTCAAACCGCTGGCGCACCCGCAACCGGCCATTTCCGTAAAACCAGCCAAAACTGCCAAGGCCTGACCGATACCGTCACTGGCAGCCACCGCCGTCACAAAACGCTCAGGACAACAACTCCGGAAAATAGCGGACCCGGTGCGCCTCGCACAGACGCAATAACTGCACGTCCATGTCCTCGGCCAGTTCAGGCAGCGACAGATGACGCCATGCATCGCGGATCTCGACGCCATAGCCCGCCAGATCCTGAATCTGGCGGTGGCGTTTTTTCAGCAGACTGTGTAACCAGCTGGCCGGCGACATATCCGGATTACAGGGCACAGCGTGGCGCTTGAGGGCGGCCGCCAGCAACTGCGCAGAGCGAATGACAAAGCGATCCTCAACAATGGGCTGCACCAGCGCTTCGATACGCATCAGTACCGCCCGCTTCTCAGCCTCCGTGTAGGCGTTCCAGTCGATCACTTCAAATGCAAAGCGCTTGCAACCGCGGCAGATGGGATCACCCACCGAGGTTGTCGAGCATATGCCTATGCACGGCGTTTTCACCGGTGCCTGAGTCATAAGTTGTCCCGGTCTGGTTGCGCGTCATGGACGTACAACTGGAAATTTTTGCCATTTTACACTAAAATCAGCTCCCATTTTTCACCGCTTATCGAATCGATTCATTATTACCGGACTTTTTATTAACTGAAGGGGACAACTGTGTTAGAAGCATACCGCAAACACGTGGCCGAACGCGCTGAAATGGGCATAGTGCCCAAACCACTGGACGCAGCGCAGGTTGCGGAGCTGGTCGAACTGCTTAAAAACCCGCCAGCAGGCGAGGAAGAGTTCATCCTGGATCTGATCACCAACCGCGTCCCTGCTGGCGTTGATGAGGCCGCCTACGTTAAGGCCGGCTTCCTGTCTGCCGTGGCCAAAGGTGAAGTGACCTCCCCCCTGATCGATAAAAAGCACGCCGTCAAACTGCTGGGCACCATGCTCGGCGGTTACAACATCACCACCCTGGTAGACCTGCTGGATGATGCAGAGCTGGGTGAGGCTGCCGCTGAGGAACTCAAGCACACCCTGCTGATGTTTGATGCCTTCCATGATGTGGAAGAAAAAGTCAAAGTCGGCAACGCCAACGCCAAGGCATTGATGCAGTCCTGGGCCGACGCAGAGTGGTTCCTGAACAAACCGGAAGTGCCAAAGAAGCTGACCGCCACCGTGTACAAGGTACCCGGCGAAACCAACACCGACGATCTGTCACCGGCCCCCGATGCCTGGTCGCGTCCTGACATCCCACTGCACGCACTGGCCATGTACAAGATGCCACGTGAAGGCGTCACCAACGCTGCCGAGCAGATTGCCGAGCTAAAGAAAAAAGGCCACCCGGTGGCCCTGGTCGGTGATGTCATGGGTACCGGTTCGTCGCGCAAATCCGCCACCAACTCGGTGCTGTGGAACATCGGCAACGATATCCCGCATATTCCCAACAAGCGCGATGGCGGCATCTGTATCGGCGGCAAGATCGCACCCATCTTTTTTAACACCATGGAAGACGCCGGCGCCCTGCCCATCGAATGTGATGTGGAAAACATGAACACCGGCGATGTCATCGACATCTACCCCTACGAAGGAAAAGTGCTGAAACACGGCAGCGACGAAGTGGTCTGTGATTTCGATCTTAAAACCGACGTACTGCTGGACGAAGTGCGCGCCGGCGGCCGTATTCCGCTGATCATCGGCCGTGGCCTGACCGACAAGGCCCGCGCCTCGCTGGGCCTGCCACATTCAACAGTATTCCGTATTCCGTTCCAGGTTGCCGACAGCGACAAGGGTTTCACCCTGGCGCAGAAGATGGTGGGCAAGGCCTGTGGCGTCAAGGGCGTGCGCCCGGGCAGCTACTGCGAACCAAAGATGACCACCGTTGGCTCTCAGGACACCACTGGCCCGATGACCCGTGACGAGCTGAAAGACCTGGCCTGCCTGGGTTTTTCTGCCGACCTGGTGATGCAGTCCTTCTGTCACACGGCCGCTTACCCCAAGCCCGTCGACATCGACACCCAGCACACCCTGCCCGACTTTATCCAGACTCGCGGCGGCGTTGCCCTGCGTCCGGGTGACGGCATCATCCACAGCTGGCTGAACCGCATGCTGCTGCCTGACACCGTAGGCACCGGCGGTGATTCACACACCCGCTTCCCGCTGGGCATTTCCTTCCCGGCCGGCTCCGGCCTGGTAGCGTTCGCAGCAGCCACCGGCGTGATGCCGCTGGACATGCCCGAATCAGTGCTGGTGCGCTTTAAGGGCGAAATGCCTGTCTCTTATACACATCTCCGAGCCCACGAGACAGGCAGAAA
>CAJXPR010000046.1 GCA_913058135.1 uncultured Gammaproteobacteria bacterium | reverse complement strand
CGTCGGCAGCGTCAGATGTGTATAAGAGACAGTCGTCCGACCGTGGTCTATGACTTCACCGATCGTGCCAATCACGGAATCCGTCTTTTCGAAACGGTCGTCAATCCGGATGGCTCACTGTCAAAGGGCGCCATCAAGCGTTCAATTGATCCCCAGGATTACGAATTTGTCCGTCTGCGCAACAATGATCGGCTGCAGGACAGCGAGTCCTACAGCGCCCGTCTGGACCTTACCCGGGACTTGACCCTGTTCGGCCGTCAGACTGAATTCCAGTTTGGTTTCCAGTATGACGACCGGTCCAAAAAAGACACACGACAGACCCAGGAAATTTCTGCTTCCGCACTTTCCGCTGCGGGTGTTGCTGCCCCATCGACCGATGATTTTGCCATCAACGACCCGTACAAGGGAGAGTTACCGCTTGGTTATACATTCCAGTATTTCTCGGACAGCGGTATACGCAATCTGTGGAGCAGCCTTGCGAGTCAGGGCTTGTCCGAGATTCTGACCGATACATCGGCGAGCAATGATTATGAGGTCACCGAAAGTGTGCTAGCTGGTTACGCCATGGCGACCACCTATTTCAACTGGGGTAACATCCTGGCTGGCGCACGCGTCGAGCAGGTTGATAATACCGGTAGCGCTCTGGTCAACGTCGGTGGTAATTATGAAGCGGCCAAAGTGGGTGGTGACAATCTGCAGTTTTTCCCGAGCGTGCACCTGAACTGGGACATCAATGATGAGTTAAAACTGCGTATGTCGGCCAATAGCGGCGCCGCACGACCAGACTTCACAATCCTGCGCCCGAACTTCAGCGTCTCTGACGAGAACGAAACCATCAGCGGCGGCAATCCCTTCGCCGGCCCGGAAAAGGCCATCGGCGGTGACGCCTACCTTGAATGGTATATGGCTGACGGCGGCTTCTTCTCCGTGGGTGCCTACTACAAGGCACTGGATGATGTGCTGTTCACTATCCAGCGCCCGCGCTTCGGCAGGGATGTGTTAAACCAGCCGGGCATCGATCGCTCCGGTTATACCTATACCACGACCGACAACGGTGGTAGTGGTTATCTGGCAGGTTTCGAAGTGGCATTCTCACAGACCCTGGAGCCCTTTGCCGACCGCCTGAACCTGCCCGAATGGGCCAACGGCTTCGGATTGCGCGGCAACCTGACGCTCAACGATTCGGAAAGCGAAACGCCAGACGGTCGCAAAATTTCCTTGCCTGGTTCTTCCGATACAGTCTACAACCTGGCGCTGTCCTACGAACAGTATGGCCTGTCGACCCGACTCAGCTGGCAGTACCGCACCAAGTGGATTGACAGCATCGGCAACGGCGATGTGCTCGGCGACGGCTTCTGGGATGAAGTCGGCCGGCTGGATTTCAAGGTCGGCTATAGCTTCAATGACAACGCCAATGTCTACCTGGAAGCAAACAACCTGCTGAGCGAGCCAGGTATTCGTTATGAAGGCGATCGAATCCGGGTATCCGAGTATGAGGAATTCGGGCCGCGCTACATGGTTGGTCTGCGTCTGAACTTCTAATCGCTGAGCCGCGCCGGGGAATTTTCCCGGCGCGGCAACGTTGATTTCTCGACAAAAAAATTTGCTGGAATAAATCTCATGACAGACTCAATTTTGCACGGCAGGCCCCGGCGTCATTTGTTCACAGTTGTGGTAATGGCGTTATGGGCAGCGGGCGGTCTGGCGACAATGCCGGCCATTGCCCAGAATACGCTGGTGCCTGAGGGAGAAGCCTCGCCCTATCACGCCACTGCTTTTCCTGATCGCATTGTGCTGACGGCCACCGTCGACCCCGCACACGCGCAAACGGTCAACTGGCGGACACGTGGCTCGGTCGATCAGGCCTACGCCCAGCTTGCCGAAGCCACCGGGTCGCCCGGCCTGCACTTGAACGCCAAAAACGTGACAGGCGAAACGCAAAAGCTGGATGCCCACAATGGCCTGGCCCATCACCACCATGTGACGTTCACTGACCTGGAGCCCGACACGCTATATGCCTACCGGGTACGCGGGGACAACACCTGGAGTGAGTGGTTTCAGTTCCGCACCGCCAAAGACGATTTTTCGCCGCACTCGGCCATCTATTTTGGTGACGCGCAGAATGCCGTTAAGTCACACTTCTCGCGGGTGATCCGGGAAGCCTACAGCACCGCGCCGCGCGCACAGGTCATGGTACATGCCGGTGACCTGGTCAATTCGGGCGCCGAAGATAACCACGATGACGAATGGGGCGAATGGTTCGACGCCGGCAGCTTCATTAACAGCATGCTGGTCAATGTTGCGGTAGCCGGCAACCATGAACACCTCCGCCAGGAAAACGGCCCACGGATTCTGGTGCCGCAATGGCCCGTGCATTTCCGTTTCCCGGATAACGGACCGGATCCCCTGAAAAATACAGTCTATTACATGGACTATCAGGGTGTGCGTTATATCGGTCTGGATTCACAGCAGGCATTGCAGGACCAGACGATGCTGACATTGCAGGCCGACTGGTTGCGTGACGTGCTCAGCAACAACCCCAATCGCTGGACAGTGGTCAGCTACCATCATCCGATGTTCTCTGTGTCGCTGGGTCGTGATAATCAGCCTTTACGTGAGCACTGGCAGCCGGTGTTTGACGAGTTCAACGTCGATCTGGTGTTGCAGGGTCACGATCACTCCTATGGGCGTGGCGAAAACGTGGCGACTGGCGCCTCTGGTCAGATGAACGGCGCCGGACCGATGTACGTGGTTTCTGTGTCGGGCCCGAAAATGTACATGCTGGCTGAGCACAATCACGATGCCATGGATCGTGTGGGTGAGGATGTACAGTTGTTCCAGGTCATGGAATTCCAGGAAGATCGTATTGTCTACCAGGCCAGGACCGCAACAGGCGAGCTGTATGACGCCTTCGATATCGAAAAGCTTGGTGATGGCAGCAAGCGGGTCATTGACCGCCGTCCCGATACACCAACCAGCCTGTGCAGCAATCCGGAAGAGCGCACCGGTTCAAGCTGTTGGGGTGGAAGTAGCTTCCTACGACCGGAGCTGTAACAGAAAAGAACAGTAAAAGCCGGAGCCCTGCGCTCCGGCTTTTTTTTGGGGCACCGTTTTCACTCGGGACAAAGTCATGGTGTTTCGTTCAGGGCTCTCCTTGTAAATGATAATGATTCGCGCTAGCATCAGCGGCGAATTTAACAAGGAAAAGACCTATGCTTACACCTACCTCCACCCGAGCACGCCTTGCTGGCGGCTTCCCCATCATCAATACCTTGGCATCGGTACTGGCCTTGAGCCTGGGTTCGACTGTGCATGCCCAGTCGGGCGCTGATGACAGTGTCGAAGAAATCGTCGTCACCAGCCGCTTCACCACCAACGATCGCCTGGACTCGGCCACCGGGCTGGGGCTGACATTATATGAAACCCCGCAATCGGTCAGCGTGATGACTGCAGAGCGTATTACCGATCAGAATCTGGGATCGCTGACCGACGTCGTCGACAATGCGGCAGGTGTGTCGGCCCGAGCGCAGGACAGTTCCCGCTCCACCTATTCGGCCCGGGGCTTTTCCATTAATAACTATCAGATCGACGGCGTGCCGATCTATTGGCAGCCTGGCAACAACGCCGGCGAAACCCAATCCGATACCAGTCTGTATGAGCGCGTGGAAGTGGTCCGCGGCGCCACCGGATTGCTGACAGGTGCAGGCAACCCATCGGCGTCCATCAATCTGGTACGCAAACATGCCGACAGCCGCGAGCTGACCAGCACCCTGAGTGTATCGGCCGGGCGCTGGAACACCTATGATGTCACCGCCGATGTCGGCACAGCGCTAAATAGCAGTGGCAGCGTCAGAGGACGCCTGGTCGCCCACTATGAGGACGGTGACTCGTTTCGCGATCTGGCCGGCGACACCAAAACCGTCTTGTACGGCGTTGTCGATATGGATGTGACCGAACAGACCCTGCTGCGGGTCGGCGCTACCTATCAGGACAACGAACCCACAGCCTCCACTTGGGGCGGGCTGCCCACTTGGCATGCCGATGGCTCGCGTACCGACTGGTCGCGCAGCAAGACCATCGGCGCCGACTGGACGACCTGGTCATCAGAGGTGGAGAACTACTACGCGGATCTGATTCATGACTTCGCCAATGGCTGGAACGCCAAGCTGAGTCTGACCAATAACATCAACGCTTCAACCCAGAAGTTGCTATACCTGTCCGGCGCGCCGGATCGCGAAACCGGTCTGGGTATGAATATCTCCCCGCGTAACGCCGATACCGATCGTGAACAGACCAGCATCAGCCTGAATCTCAGTGGCAGTTACCGGTTGCTGGGACGGACCCATGAGGTGACATTTGGTGTTGTTGATCACCAGGAAGACAACGTTGCCTACTCCCGCTCGCGCAGCAATGTAGCGCCGGTGGGCAACTTCAATCTATGGGATGGTAGCTACGCGCAGCCTACCTGGGGCGCCCGCAACCTAGACATCGACCTGACCACCGAACAATTTGGTGTATTCGCGGCCACGCGGTTGTCGTTGACCGATCAATTCAAGGTGGTTGCTGGCGGCAGGGTGGCCGACTGGGAGCAGCGGGGTCAGGCCTACGGCGCCTCCCGTACCTTTGGTGACACGGGCGTGGTTATCCCCTACGTGGGTGCGCTGTATGAACTTAATGACCAGCATACCGTCTACACAAGTTACACCGAGATCTTCCAACCCCAGAACCTGCAGGACCGTAACGCCGATTTTCTCGATCCGATCACCGGCGAAAGCAGGGAACTGGGCCTGAAAAGTCTGTTCTTTGATGGCGCATTACAAACCACCGTGGCCGTGTTTGATATTGTGCAGGACGACCTGGGACAGCCTGACGGCAATTTTATTGTGCCGGGCTCAGACAACAGCCAGGCATATATTGCCGCAGAGGGTGCCAACAGCACCGGGTATGAGCTCGAGTTTGTGGGGCAGCTGACCCCAGGCTGGGATGTCAGCTTCAGTTACACCAGCTTTGACGTGGAAGATGCGTCGGGCACTGAGGTCAACACCGACAACCCGCGCGAGTTGCTGAAGCTGTACAGCAGCTATCGGTTCTCCGGCGCGCTGGACAGGCTCACACTGGCCGGTGGTATCAACTGGCAGGGCCGTGAGTACATAAATGCCACCAATCCGGTGCTGGGTGTCAGCGAGCGTCTGGAGCAGGAGGCATTCAGTCTGGTCAGCCTGATGGCCCGCTACGACATTACCGCTGATCTGTCCGCGCAGCTGAACGTTGACAACCTGCTGGACGAAACCTACTACAGTCAGATCGGTTTCTACAGCCAGCTGGAATACGGTCAGCCGCGCAATATCACCGCAACCCTGCGTTACAGGTTTCGTTAATGCCCGGCGACATCCCCCGCGCTGAGGCGGGGGATGTTACGGTCGACGGTCAACAGGTAAAACAGAGACCACGCCAAGGCCAGGGCCAGCCACAACAGATTGATCACCAGACCGCCGCCCTGCCAGGCAGCGCTGCCGAAGCGCACACTGTGCACCAGTGGTACTGCAAATGTAGCCAGTGCCGAAGCCAGCTTCAGGTATGCCGCCCATTGCGCTGGCGTGCCTGATTTCCAGGCCACCAGCGCCATCAACAACATCCCTGCCCAGAACACCGGTACCGGCGGTATTGCCATGGCAAGCGACAGCGCAGCCGAAAACGGGATCAGCGCCAGGGTGCCCCACAGACTGACCTGCCAGAGCCGGTCGATGGTGTCGGCCGGCAATTTGCGCTGTCGCCGCTTGGCCAACCAGATATTGACGCCGGTGGCGGTGACCACACAGGTGGTTGCACCCAGCAGCAGAAACAGAATCTTCACCGGCATGCCGCCGAAATGACCAAAATGCAACCGGTACAGGGAAGACTGCATTTGTCCGCCCACGCTGGCCTGCGCGCCGCCCACCGCGCCCAGGAAGCTGCCATCAGCTGCGTACTGATAACCCTGTGACCAGTACAGGCGATCGGGTTTGATGGCACTCAGTTCCACCCGTTGTGAGGCTGTCATCGGATCGGTGAGGGTCAGGTAGAACACACCATCGTCGGGAAACCGTGTGGTAAAGTTTGCCCAGATCGCATCGAAATCGGGCAGTGGCTGTGCCTCCGATCGCTGCAGGGAGGCAGGCTCTTCCGCTGCGGCGGGTGCCGATTCATCCGCAGGCAGCAGCAAGGCCGACACCAGGCTGATGGCGCCGGCCAGTCCCAGGATGGCGCCGGTGATGGCAATCAGCAGGTGAAAGGGTGCTGCCCAAACACTCAGGCGATTGTGCAGATCGGTTTGTTGCAGTTGCCGCGAGCGATGCAAGCGCCACGCAAAAGCATCGCGCAGAATGCCCGGATGGGCCAGGAATCCCGACACTACCAGAGCTGTCAGCAGCACGCCGAAAATGCCAACGATAACCACACCCAGTTCCAGGGGCAGGTTGAGGGCGAAATGCAGTCGCGCCAGGAAGGACATCCACGGGCGCTGCACATCGCCTTCTAGCGAACCATCCAGCGCCACATGGCGGCGCTGATCGCCATAGGAAATGGCCATGCGTGGCCAGTCCGAGGTGGGCATATCAATGCCAATGGAGTCAGGTGTAGTGCCCAGTTCATCCAGTGCATTTTGCACCGCCCGTTCAATGCGATTGCCATTGACCTCCATGGTTTCCACCGTGGCGGTCGCCTGCTCCCAGCGCCAGAATTCCTTGTAGAACACGGCCAGCGTGCCGCTGACACAAATCACATACATCAGGAAAGCAGCGGTAAGGCCCAGCAAGGAGTGGCCCGACAACATCTGGCGGAAAAAGCGGGCATCGGGTTTGGCATCGGGTTTGGAAAGAACAGCCATGGTATCTCCGGTCGGTAGCAAGGACTCAGCGCATCAGCAGCAAAATCAGGACTGCAGCGGCGCTTGCGGCCGCCATCACGATCGCTGGTTGTTGAGGGCGAGTGGCGGTGCACGCCCAGACGGCGCAGGCTGCCCATATCAGGGTGACTGCCAGCCGCTCGGTGAAGACACGGTCGGCGCCCGCGGCAACGGCCTGCGCCAGCACCAGGGTGACGGTCAGGGCGAATACGGCCGCCAGCGGGAACGCTGTCAGCAGGCGCAGGCACACAGCTCGCCGGTCGGACGCAGCGCCTTTCCTGTTTGCCAGCGCCGTATCACCGTTCACCGCAGTGGCTTGCGTTGGCCATTGTCCCTGCCAGGCAATCCAGATGATGACAAGCAGCATCAGCACGCTGATACCCGTGGGCAGGCCAATCCAGAGGCCGCCGGCCACTGTCCAGCCCGTCAGAGACAGCGCAAGCAGCAACCAGCCGGGCCACAGTCCGCTGTGCTTTTGCCAGCGCCAGGCGCGATAGATCAGACCGATGCCCACAAGCATCAGCGCCATGGCCGCGGCAGCCCACCACGGATCGATGTGTTGCCAATAAAATACGGTCATGCCATCCGTTCCTGTCAATAAAGCGGCAATAATAGTGATAATTGTTACCATTTACAATTACGGACCTGCATCGGCAGTCTGTTCTGGTCGCGTTCTGGCCAGGTTTTCGCCTGTTGATTCTGGACAACCAGCGTCAGGCCCGATAACCTGATTGCGTCTGATCGTCGAATTCACAGGTCTCCTGTTGTGCGAAATATCGCACCGTGGTTGGATCCAGTGCCTCAGATGAGTGTGCCAACCCGGTTTCGCATCAGGACCAACAGCCAGGACGCTGGAGGACCCCATGGAAACGGAAAATGTCCACACACGCCACTCTCGCACCCCGTATCGCCGCACTTCTTCTCCCCGTAGTGTTATTGCGTCAGTCATGGGCGCCATCCTCATCATTTTTGCGTTGCCGCTGGTGCCCGGGGGGCTCTGGCTGATGACGGTCGGCGGCTCCTGGTACTACTTTGTTGCCGGTACCCTGGTGCTGCTTGCCGGTGTCCAGTTGCTGAGACAGTCGCGCTGGGGGCTCTGGTTGTATCTGATTTGCTGCGCGATGAGTCTGATCTGGGCGATTTGGGAAGTGGGGCTGCAGCCCTGGGCGCTGTTGCCACGGCTGTTGCCCCTACTGGTGCTGCTGCTCGGTGTCCTGATTGCCGGCAGCAGACTGCCGCAGATACGCTACAAATGGCTGGCCGTGCCGTTGGCGCTGGCACTGACTGCAGCGGTGACCAGTCTGGTGCTGGTCATGGATGCAGGCCTTGACCCTTATCCGTCCCATTCACCTCCCCTGGCAGACGTCGACAGCGAGCTGCGCACCCAACCCTACAACAGCACCACCGGCAATCGCCAGCCGGACCCCAGCGCCGCGCCCATGGCCGAGGTGGACGAAGACTGGCCAGCCTACGGCGGCAACTATCATGCCCGCCGGCATTCGCCGCTTACCCAGATCACGCCCGACAATGTCGACGAACTGGAGCTGGCGTGGGTCTACAGAACCGGCGATCTGCCCGAGCCGGGCGATGGCAGTGAAGGCGAATACGCAGCGGAAACCACACCGCTGGTCGTGGACGGTACCATGTACCTGTGCACGCCCATGTCCATCCTGATCGCGGTGGATGCCCGCAGCGGCAATGAGCTGTGGCGTCATGACCCCGGCGTTTCCACTGAGGCCATTCCCTACAGTGCCGCGTGCCGCGGGGTTTCCTATTATCAGGCCCCCGAGCCTGAGCCCGACGTGCGTCTGCTCACGCTGGAGCCGAGCGGTGTTGAGCCGACTGATCTGCAGTTTCCGGAGCTGATCAACGACCTTGCGCCGGTGGGGCAGAGCTGTGCCAATCGCATTATCGCGGCCACGCTGGATGCGCGTCTGGTGGCGGTCGATGCCGACACCGGCGAGCCCTGTGAGGAGTTCGGGGCCGCTGACGGCACGCCCGGCGAGGTGAATCTGTTGGAGGGGCTGGGCGAAACCGTCCCGGGACTGGTGTCTGTCACTTCACCGCCGGTGATCATTCGCGGCGTGGTAGTCACCGGTCACCAGGTACTGGACAACGAGATGCGTGATGCACCCTCCGGCGTGGTGCGTGGTTATGATGCCATCACCGGGGAGCTGGCCTGGGCCTGGGACATGGGGCAACCGGATCTTGAGGGTATGCCGCCGCCCGGCGAAACCTACACGCGCGGCACCCCCAATATGTGGACGATCGCCACCGGCGATGAAGAGCTGGGTCTGGTCTATCTGCCAATGGGCAATTCGGCCAATGATTATTACGGGGCTGATCGCAGCGAAGTCGAGAACCGCTTTTCTACTGCGCTTGTGGCACTGGATGCCGAGACCGGTGAGGTGGTCTGGGATTTCCAGACCGTGCATTATGATGTCTGGGACTATGACCTCGGCTCTCAGGCTACGCAGGTCGATTTTCCGGTGCCCGGCGGCACGGTACCGGCACTGGTGCTGAGCAGCAAGCAGGGCGACATCTATATTATTGAGGCCGCCACCGGCGAATCGCTGTTCCCTGTGGAGGAGCGCCCGGTGCCTCAGGGCGGTGTGGAGGCGCGGCGCGTGTCGGCCACTCAGCCACGCTCGCTCTACCATTCGCTGGCCATGCCTGAACTTCGGGAGCGGGACATGTGGGGGTTCATGCAATGGGATCAGCTGTGGTGCCGGATTGACTATCGTCGCTCCAGTTATGCGGGGCCCTATACACCGCCAACGGTCGACCCGCGCTGGATACAGTATCCCGGTTACAACGGCGGGTCCGACTGGGGTGGCGTGACCGTCGATCAGCAGCGCGGCATACTCATCGCCAACTACAACGACATGCCTAACAGTAATCGCCTGGTACCGCGCGAGGAGGCGCAGGAACTGGGCGTTTATCCCATCGGTCAGCGCACCAGCGATGACGACGAAGAAGCACCATCCGGGTTCAAGGCGCAGGCGGGGTCACCCTATGCCATCGACGTCAATGCCGGCTGGCGCGTCGGCTTGACCGGGCTGATGTGCAAGCAGCCCCGGTACGGCGGCATCCGCGCCATTGACCTGGCCAGCGGCGACACGCTGTGGGATCGCCCGCTGGGCGAGGCGCGTCGCAACGGCCCGTTTGGAATACCGTCCATGTTGCCGTTGGTGATCGGTACGCCTAACAATGGCGGCTCCGTAGCAACAGCCAGCGGGCTGGTGTTCATTTCGGCGACCACCGATAACCTGTTGATTGCCATTGACATAGAGACCGGTGAGACGGTGTGGCGGGCGATATTGCCGGCCGGTGGTCAGGCAACGCCTATCACTTACGCGGTTGATGGCAAACAGTATGTGACCCTGATGACCGGTGGCCATCACTTTATGGAAACCGACATCGGTGATCACGTGTTGACCTGGGCGCTGCCGGACTGAGGCGAACGTGGAGCTGGCGTTCAGTCGGCTCACCGATACCGACAAGATGCAGAAGGGAGCCAAAAGCGTATAATCGGTTTCAGGGTTCCGGCTCTATGCTGTGTCAGAGGCGCTTATTGTGAATGGCCGTTCCGACTCTGCTAAGGCGGTAACACGCCACCTGCCGTTGCTGGTGACGGTGCTGGTGTCGGCCGCCATTCATGTGCTGCTATTGGCGGCAGGGTGGAGTTTGATCCGCAGTCAGCAGGATACGCCGCCGGGCAGCAGTTCACTGAGTGTGACACTGGGCGACGACCTGTCAGCCAGTATTCCCGCACAGACAATGACTGCGCCTGCCTCTGAGTCCGCACCCGCACCCTCTGAGCCATCACCATCTCCTGTAACCCCCGCGGACAGCGATTCGGATCCTGACCCGGGTCCTGTGGAGTCCGCGGCGGTGCCAACAGAGGTCGCCGAAGCGAGCCGCATCGACGATTCTGTAACCGACGTCGAGGTTGCAGCTGAACCCATCGGTGATCGGGTGATGACGACAACGGCCGAAACACCCTCGTCCGCGCCACCGGCGCCTGCACCGCAGCGGGCTCTTTTTTCGCCGCGGGCGCTTTTTTCGCCGCGGGCGCTTTTTTCGCCGCGGGCGCTCACCTCGCAGGAACAGCAGCGCTTGCAGCAGGCGCTGGCGCAACTGCTTGATCCGCGCAGTCCGGCGCTGAATCAGGCTGACAGTGACACGCTTTTGCTACCGGACGGATCCCGGTTTGACGTTGCTGTGCAGGCGATCAGCGCGCCCGGTCTGACGGAGCTCGCCCGTTATGAAGTGACCCTGTCGCAGCAGCAGGATGGACAGGTGTTCTCAACCCGAGCGATTGTGCAGGAGCGGGCATTTTCCTGGTATGCGAAGTTCATCAATAACTGGGATGCCAACGTGGTGCTGGCCCGTGATATCGTGGTCGGGCGTTTCCACGCCAACACGCCGGTCAACTTCAGTACCGATCGGCGCCGCCAGCCAGTGTTTGCCGGGCCGGTATCAATCGCCGGCTACCAGGGTGTCAGCCGGCGACTGCGCAGTTCGGGCATGTTTGCACAGGGCATAGAAACCGGTACCGACGCTATTGCCATGCCCGATGCGGCAACACCCACGGTGTTCACGCTGGCAGAAACATCGCTAGAGGTGCACCGCTTCCGGGAGCACACGCGTCTGACCTTTCTGGCTGCCGGCGGTGTTGACTGGTCCCAGTCCGATTCGCAGGCCGGCGTTATTCGCCCGGCGCCGGGTAACGCCATGCTGATTGTTGCCGAAGAGGATGCCGTCCTTGAGCTGTCCGGCACGGTCAGTGGCGTGGTGTCGGTGTTCGCGCCGCGCCGGCTGAGCATCGTTGGGAATCTGACCTATGCCAGCGCGCCGGCCGACACAATTGATCAGCAGCATTTTCTGACCCTGATCAGCAACGGCATCATAGAGGTGGCCGGCCCGGCCCAGACCGAACCCGGCGATCTGCACATTGACGCGGCGCTGTTTGCTCGCCAGCGCTTCAGTGTCAGGCGTTTCAATTCGCGTCCGCAGGGTGAGCTGATTATCCGCGGCACGCTGGTGGCCGGATCAGTGTCGGCCACCGAGCCTCGTTATACCACGCGTATTGAATACGATCCCCGCTTTGAGACGGTGCGGCCGCCGGCATTCCCGACCACTGGCCTGTTTGATATTGATGACTGGGATCAGCAATGGCGCATCACCGCAGCGACTGACGGGTCGTCTGCAATTGTTGCTGACACGATGTCGCCTGTGGCAGTCGAATAACACAGGTTTCCAGCTGAGTGAGGGCTTCCTCGCGCTCCTCGTCATACCAGCGCTGCTGGAAGCTGTTCAGGTAGGCCATTTCCAGATTCGCGTAAAACACCGGGGTGTTCTCAGTGGCAAAACCCAGCGACAGGTACTCATGGTAAAGCGCAATGACGCGCCCCCATTGACCCTGATCCCAGTAGTGCTGGCCGTGCGCACCGTAATGCTGTTCGATGGCACTGGTGCAGCGTGGCGATTGCGCGCAGTAGGCGTCCAGGCCGTCCAGCACCTCGTCCAGGCGATCAAACTGCTGCTGCGCCTGGAATGACTGCAGCGTCAACGCCATGGCCTGAAATGCCGTGTCCCGTATCGCGTCACTATCGCGCAGGGCAGTTGGCGTCGAGACGATAAGCTGCCGGGCCAGCGCGAGCCCCTGTTGTACGCGATCATTTTGCACCAGCCACTGGCTGCGATGAGCCTGCAGCAGCAGCAGCGGCAGCCGCGTCTCTGCCGACCCGGCATCGGGCAAACCGGCCAGCGCCGCAGCCTGCCAGCGAGCCAGATACGGGTCGAGCAAGGACATCAGCGACCGGTAGCGAGACGGGTCCGGTTGTTGCAGGGAATCGGCTTCGCGGTAGTAATAGATCAGGCGGTTATGCTGGGCGGCCAGCTCGTCAGTCTGCAGCATGCCCTTGAGCTCCGCCATGCGTACCCGGTCAGCGTAGGGCATGCGGGCTTCGCTGATGTGCTGGCTCCACATGTTTTCATAGCCCAGTGCCGCCGCGCTGATCACCCGGCGTTGCTCATAGTCGGCGTAGCTGGCCACGACCAGGCGTCGTTCCGAAAACCAGGCCTGGGCCTCCTCGGCAAAAAACTCGGGATCGCGCAGTACATCAAACCCGTCAGTGGAGGTGGTTTCCACTTCGACCGTGTCACCGTTGGCCAGCGTCAATTGCACAAACGCGTGGCTGGGCATGATGACCCCGGAAGCTGGCAGGTCGAAGTGCGCGGCCAGCACCAGGTAGAGCAGGGCGGAGCTGATGCAGTTGTAAACCCCGGTATCCAGCAGCGTGCTGAGTGCGCTCTGGTCAGCCTCGTAGCCATTGCCCAGAAATGTTGCATGCATACTACGTAACAGCTGATCACCGCGCTGCCGCGGGTCTGTGACGTTCTGGAGTGATCTGTTGTCGGAAACGAAACGGGAGACCTGTTCCCGCAGCCTGCCAAAACGGTCGTGGTCACGTACATCACCGGAGGCAAGCAGGTACAGGGCCAGCAGATCGTCGGCAGTGGGATCAGAGCTGCTGTTCCGGAAGTGATGGACCACTTCTGTCTCGAAGGCTGTCAGCTCGGTCCAGCTCCGCGCCCGTTGTTCATTCTGGGCAGCTGTGGCCAGCGACTGACACAGCATCGTGAGCAGCACGCTGCCGGTGATGAGGTAGCGCCAGTATCTGATCAATGAAACACCCCCGCCCCAGCCGATTGAATGACTATAGCAGATAGTATCGAATCAGCAGGGTGGGGGCGAGTCGAGTTGGGCGTTTAAATGCCAGGGGATGACAGCGCTGCTGCGCCAGCATTGGCCATTGTTTGTGCCTCGTTGAGTAGTCGCACTACCTCAGCGGGTGCATGCACGCCGCGTGAGGCATCGGCATCAACAAAGTCCCAGCGCATCTGGGCCCCGCGCTGTGCCTGGCGTGCCGGCACCAGGGCCGGGTGGTCGGGGTTGTCAGCCTGGACGGCGATCAAGGCATCCATCAGCGCGCTGAGTGCGGACTCGGTCGGCTGCCAGCAAGTCGTCAGTATGTTGCTGAATGCGCAGCGTCCTTTGTGCCAGCCGTTCGGCCTCACCACGATGGCAGTTCATGCAGGCCTGTTGTACCTGCTGCAAGGGGCTCCGTATCCAGTGGTCAGTGATCTGGGTACCCTGAAACGGCACGCGTGGCATGTGACAGTCCACGCAGGTTACCTCTGCTGCGGCGTGCGGCCCCTGGCTGTGCAGCTCATAGTTAGGGTGTTGCATCTTGACCAGGTCGGCGCCGGTTTGGGCGTGGGTCCAGTCACTGAATCCCAGCGCGTCATAAAAACCCTCGATATTGTCCAGCGTAAGACCGTTCTCCGAAGGAAACACCAGCTCATTACCGTCGCCACTGAAAAAATATTCTACATGGCATTGGGCGCAAACATACTCACGCATTTGCTCAGGTGCTGCATTGTCAGGATCGATACCCTGTGACTGCAAGGCATTGCGCAGGGCAGGGCGGGTAATGGTCAGGGCCATATTGCCGGGCTGGTGACAGTCGGCGCAGCTACTGCCGTGATGCACGCGCGTCTTGATATCGTTAAAGGACATGGCATTGAGTGTGTCCCAGCCCAGTTCAGCGACCAGCGCCGGCGCTTCGGCGGCATGACAATGAATACAACCGGCCGGTTGATTGCGCTCCTGCGTGCGGAGGCTGTTTCGCTGATCGATCTGGGCGTAGTAGTGCGCCCGCGGCGCATTGTATTCCAGTTCAAAAGCCAGTCCCGCCCAGGCACGGGCACGAAACGGGTTTTCGGCAAGGCGGTCATGCTCTGTATCGATGTCGTGTTCCCGGCCTTGCATATAGGAGGCAACGTGCACGGGGTACAACCTGCGCCACAGTTCCGGATCGGTCGCGCTGGCCAGGCTTTGGCCGCGTTGCAGTTGCTGCCAGCCGAAGCCGAGCGCCAGCACCAGCACCACTGGCAAACTGGCCAGTGCCAGCAGTCTTGCCCATCGCTCTCGCATGATTGACCTCACACCATATCAAACAGTTCCGAGTGTATGTGCCGCAGCGGCACGCCCAGTGCACACAGATATTTCTCCATGTTTACAATCATCGGGCGTGGCCCGCAAATAAAGTACTGGTACCGGGCACGGTCATGGGGCAGGTGACGGTCCAGTATGTCCTGGTTGATCCAGCCTTTTTCCCCTTGCCAGTGTGCTGGCGGTGACTCAAGTACCGGCACTGTCACCAGTTTGAGTTGCTCGGCCAGCGTGGTGATGTCCTCGCGTCGCGGAATCCGTTCGAATTCACTGTGCGCTGCAAACAGAAAGTGCTGACGTTTGTCGTCAATCTGCAGCAGCCCTTCCAGCATGCTGATGACCGGTGCCACGCCAATGCCGCCGGCGATAAACACAAAACCGGGCGCCTGCGGATAATGCATGCAGGAAAAAATGCCGTAAGGTCCGTCGACGCAGGCCCGGGCGCCTGCCGGGTAGCGTTCCAGGACCGAGGTGAAATCGCCCAGCGCCTTGATGGTAAAGCATACGCTGCCATCCGCTTTTGTTGCGCCGGCAAATGAGAATGGATGTTCCTGCATGGTAAACGGCGAGTGTCCAAGGCTGAGCCAGGCAAACTGACCAGGCGTGAACTGCATACCTTCATGGCCAACGGGGCGCAGCACCAGCGTGCGACTGTCGCCACGCTCGGCCCGGTTCTCTGCCAGTTGCCAGGAGCGGGCCGCCAGCCGCCAAGGCCGGATCAGACGCACGGTGATGATCAGGGAGGATAACAGCAACACCATCAGCAGCAAGGCGAGCGCTAGTGGTGGCGTTGCGCTGTAATAGCTGATGGCAGATAAATGCGCAATCACCAGGGCGACAGCAACCAGGGCCAGCAGCAGATGCAGAATCCGCCAGTGGTTGTAACGCAGCTGCAGCCTGCGTCGCCACACTGAGGTCACCATCAGCAGCGCCAGCATCACCAGCGCCAGCCAGCCGCTGAGCAGTGGCCAGTCTGCGGTCATCAATCGTTGCCACCGGGCGGGGTCATCGGCGAGCAGAAACAACGGGTGCAGCAGCACCAATAACACCAGTGCACTGGCCGCATAACGATGGAAGTAGTAGATGATGTCGATGCCAAACGGCGCCGTGGGGTGGCGCAGTCGCGACGTCAGCAGAAACTGCACCAGCAGCAGGCCCAGCGCACCGAATCCCAGAGCAATACCGCTCTCCCAGAACAGTCCGCCCCTGGCAGGCATGACAGTGACGAGCATCAGCAGCAGAGGCAGCAGCGCCACCAGTGCATACAGTGAAAACCAGCCCACCGCCTGGGTACGCAATGGTATTGCCATGGTGTTCTCCAGGTACGGCGTTTGCGGTATTGTAACAAGGATGCCTTATGAGGAGAACGAACATGCACACACAAGCTTTGTCTGTCACACTGTTAAGTCTCGCGTTTTCGACCGGCCTGTTTGCCCAGCAGAGCGAACAGTACGATTACTGGGCGCCGCAGCGCGCCATGGTGCAGCGCGGACAGCAAGCGGTGTTCATGTGTAACGGCCTGTTTACCAGCCACCGTACACTGGAGCAGGTTTTTGATCAGGAGCTGGCCTTCCTGCGTAATCCCATCGGCACCGCAGAAGGTGGCGACTACAGCGTGAATCACGAGCTACGTGCAGTCGAGGTGGGCGCGCCTGGCAGCGTGCCGGTGATGCGCGCGGTTTTCCGCGAAGGTATTGGCTGCATCATCCTGCCGCCTGACCAAACACTGGCCGATATTGACGAGCTGCCCGAGCTGACGTTGGCGATGCCGGCAGGCAACGCCGCGCAGATTCCCTGGCCGGACGGCGACCAGGTCGAGCCCCAGCCTTTGCCTGATACCATAGACGCCGATGCCCTGCAGGCGGCCTCGGATTGGGCGTTCAATCGCCCGACGCCAGAGCAGGACACCTTAAGCCTGGTGGTGGTCTACAAAGGTCAGATTATTCACGAGCGATACGCACCCGGCATCGACATGGGTACGCGCACTCGCACCTGGTCCACCGCCAAAAGCATTGCCTCCGCACTGATCGGCATGGCCGTGGACGATGGACTGCTGGATCTGGATGCACCCCTGAATCTGGATTGGCAGCCGCAGGTGCGCGCAGCAGAGGCCGACCCCAGGCGAGAGATTACTCTGCGCCATGTGCTGAACATGAGCAGCGGCCTGGAAACCATCGACAACGGTGGCATGGAGTATGCGACAGGCTCCGGGCTGTCTTACTGGGCAGGGGCCAGCTCGGTAAACGGCGCGCTGGGCCGGGCCCTGATCCGTGAGCCGGGCACCTATTGGGACTACGAAAACTACGACACGATTCTGGGTGTGTACGCGCTCAAACGCGCACTGGGCGGTGAGACCACGTATGCCGAGTTTCCGCGCAAGGCGCTGCTGGACAAAATTGGCATGCGCAACACGCTGGTCAGCACCGACCGTTTTGGCGACTTTGTGCTCAGCAGTCAGGTTTACACCAACGCGCGCGATTTGGCCCGCTTCGGTCTGCTGTATCTCAACAAAGGCATGTGGCACGGCGAACGGCTGATCTCCGAGGACTGGGTTGAGTTCTCCCGTACGCCTGCGCCCGCTACCGTGGGCAGGGGCGGCCAATACGGCGGGCAATGGTGGCTGGTACCCGAAGGGCGCGATGACATTCCCGCCGACGCCTACTCCACGGCCGGCAACCGCGGCCAGTACACGGTGGTGGTGCCTTCACATGATCTGGTGATTGTCCGGCGGGGTCTGGATTACGGCCGGCAGGGCTTCAGTCAGTGGGATCTGACGCGCGAGGTACTGAAAGCGGTAGCGCAGTGATCATCAAAAGGCGTCGATGGCTTTCTAAAAATAATGAACGATCGTGCCAGTGGTTTTCGCTAATGTGTACTAGGGTACATAGAATAATTTTTTTATTGTCTATGATCACGCTTGAGTGCGACAGGAGATAAAGGAGACGTAGGGCACCATAAAGGCCGGTTGTTATAAATGCCTCCGGTCGCCCTCTTAAATGACTCCTTCTTTTGTGTCATACTGCTTTTGCGAAATGGAAGCGTGAAAATTGAAAAATTTTCTCAATTTATCTGTATGGGAGAATACAATGAAACAATTATCTATGTTGGCTATCGCACTTATTGGTGCAACTGCAGCCTCCACCACTTATGCACAAGAGACCGGTAACCCCATGCTTGATCAGGGGACCAAAGAGCTTGCTCTGTCAGGCACCCTTGAGTTCCAGGACATCGACGAACTTGACTTCAACATTGACGCCTCGTACGGCTATTTCATCCGCGATGGCTGGGAGCTGGGCGTCAGGGTACTGGGTGCCGATGCGGGGGGCGTAGAGCGCTTCGACATCAGTGGTTTCACAGAATACAATTTTAACCGTGAGTCAAACATGGTCCCCTTTGTCGGGGCGTCGGTTGGTGTGGCGGATTTCAGTTTCGACGACGGCACGGTAACCGGTACGTCCGAGCTGGTCGATGATGAAAGTGCAACGGTAGTCGAAGCCCAGGCGGGTATTAAATGGTTTGTCCGACCCTACATGGCCATTTCCACGGCCATTGGTTTTAGTATTTCCAGCGATGATGTCTTTGGCGCGGCCGATGACCTGGAAGACAACCTCACCCGCTTCAGAATCGGTATGCGTTACTACTTCTGAAGCCCTGATCTGAAACAAACCCACAAACAGATGCCCGTTGTGCGAAAGCCAGCGGGCATTTTTTTATGCGTCTTTCTGTTCATGATTGACATCGTCTGGGTAACGGGTAGACTCTGATCATGTGGAAAATTATAAAAAAATAATATTTTCCATCGGTATTCAAATAACAACAGAATTCAAAAACAACAGAGAATACAGGTCGCACCGTCATGAAACCTACCCGTCTGCTTGTTCTGTGGCTGGCCCTGAGTCCGCTTTTGTCTGTCCCGGCCTTCGCCCAGGGCGCAGCAACCCCCAATGTACCCGTGGCCGACGCCGCTACTGCAGTCGTGGTTGCCGTACGCCGTTTGTCCGAGCCTCAATACCGGCAATCCATCGCCGACATTTTTGGCAGTGATATCAACATCGACGCCCGCTTTGAGCCGGAGCTGCGCGAGAACGGTCTGCGTGCACTGGGCAGCGCCACGCTGTCGCTGACCTCTGCCGGGTTTGAACAGTATTTCAACCTGTCACAGGAGATTGCCCGTCAGGTGCTGGTGCCCACTAATGGCAGGTTGGCTACGCCCTGCGCGGCAGCCGGCACTGCCGTTTTTGATGCGGACTGCGCGCAGCAGTTTCTGGCGCACTATGGCGAGTTGCTGTTTCGTCGGCCGCTAACTGCCGAGGAAATGCAGTCGCGGCTGGTCATGGCAGAGTCAGGGACGCAGCGCGCCGGCAGTTTCCAGACCGGCATGCAGATGGCGCTCAGCAGCCTGCTGAGCGCGCCTGATTTTCTGTTCCGACTCGAGCGCGCCGAGCCCGATCCCGCACAAAACGGCGAGTGGCGTCTGGACGCGTACTCGCGGGCCTCGCGCCTGTCATTTTTGTTGTGGAACTCAACACCTGATGCCGAGCTGCTGGCCGCCGCCAATAGCGGTGCACTTCTTACTGCTGCGGGCTTGCAGGCGCAGGTCGACCGGTTGGGCGCATCGCCGCGTCTCGGGAACGGCATTGAGGCGTTCCTGGTCGACATGATGCAGATCGACGGTTTCGACAGCATGATCAAGGACGCCACCATTTACCCAAAATTCAACCAACTGGTGGCTGACAGCGCCGAGCAACAGATGATTCGTACGCTGGTGGATCACCTGGTGGTCCAGGCACGGGACTATCGCGAAATATTCACCACGCGGGACACATTCCTCAACCGCTCGCTGGCTGCCGTCTACCAGGTGCCATTTGTGTCCGACGAGGAGTGGGCGCCTTATACCTTCCCTGAGTCAGCCCAGCGCGCCGGCATCTTCTCACAGGTTGGTTTTCTGTCGCTGTACGCCCACCCAGGTTCCTCGTCACCCACCGTGCGTGGTGTCAAGCTGCACGAGATATTCCTGTGTGAACACACGCCTGAACCGCCGGCAGATGTCGATTTTTCTTCGGTGGTGGACAGCGATGCAGGCACTTCGCGCGACCGCCTGCTGGATCACATGAACAACCCGGGTTGTATTGTCTGTCATCAGCGCAGCGACCCGCCCGGACTGGCGCTGGAACATTTCGACGGGCTGGGGCAACCGCGCCGTTACGAGAACGGCCAGCTGATTGACGTCAGTGCGGATCTGTTTGGCGCAAAATTTGTCGGCGCGCCGGGGCTGGGTGAATTCCTCTACAACGACCCCAGAACCTCATCCTGTCTGGTGCGCAATGTCTACGCCTACGGCGTGGCACGCATGCCGGGGGCCGCCGAGCGATCCTACATCAACGCACAAATCGAGCAGTTCGCCGGCAACGGCTATCGTGTGCCCGAGCTGTTCAGGCAAATGGCTCTGACGCCCGACTTTTTCAGCGTGGTGATGCCCGAGGGCGCGCCACTGACAGCCACCGAACTGGCCGATGCCGGCCAATAATCAGAACAGGGGGAGTCCAGAATGGCAAAAAAAACCTTAGGCCGTCGCACACTGCTCAGGGGCATCCTCGGTGGCGCCGCCGTCAATATGAGCCTGCCGCTGTTGAACGTGTTCCTGAATGAGAACGGCAACGCCTACGCTGACGGCAGTCGTATACCGCCACGTTTTGGCACCTACTTCTGGGGCCTGGGCCTGACAGACACGCCGGCCGGCGGCACCCGCTGGGTCCCGTCCACAACCGGCTTCGACTACGAAATCACCCCCGAGCTGCAGGCCATCGCGGCGCTGAAACACAAGGTCTCGGTGTTCTCCGGTTTCCGTGCCATCCCCGACACCCGGCCCAACCTGGTGCACTGGAGTGGCCATGCCTCGATTCTGTCGGGCATCGCGCCCGGCACCAGCAGCCGCTTTGAAGGCGCGACCCTGGACACGCGGGTGGCCGATGCCATCGGCGGTGCCACGCGCTTCAAGGTGCTGGACATAGACGCCTCCATTTCCCGGCGCCCGGTCAGCTATTCCACCCGCACCGGCACCACCTTTGCGTCACCGGATCAATCGCCGCTGGCGCTGTACCAGCGTCTGTTTGGTGACGGTTTTCAGGATCCCAACAGCGACAACTGGGCGCCCGATCCGGCCGTCATGTTGAGGCAAAGTGTGCTGTCGGCGGTGACCGAACAGCGTCAGAGCCTGATGCGCAGCGTCGGCCACGACGACCAGATCAAGCTGGAGCAATATTTCACTTCTCTGCGCGAAATGGAGAATCAGCTGGCTGTGCAGTTGCAGCGCCCCGAGCCCCGTGAGGCCTGTGTGGTGCCGGGGGCTCCGGACGAGCTTGAGCGGGCCGGGTCGGTTGACCGGGTCAATCAGAATACCCAGGCGCTGGCGCGACTGCTGGCCATGGGGCTGGCCTGTGATCAATCGCGGGTGTTCAACTTCATCCATACCGCTGGCATCTCGGAAACCTACATCGCCGGCCAGAGCAAGATTTATCATCAGATCACCCACGACGAGCCCACCGACGCCCAGCAGGGCTACCAGTTGGAGACCAGCAAACTGGCCAGCCAGGTCATGGACGGGTTCGGTCTGTTTCTTAACGAGCTGGATGCGATCAAAGAAGGTGATGGCACGTTGCTCGACAACTGCCTGGTGTTTGCGCTCAGCGATACCGGCTACGCCAAGATCCATTCGCTGGAGAACATCCCGATGATGCTGGTGGGCGGCGCCGGCGGACGACACAAGGCCGGCCAGCATATACATGCCCCCGGCGAATCGGTGACCCGTGTGTCGCTCACTGCCATGCAATTGGCCGGCGCTCCCGTCGGCGAGTTCGGTGCCGGCTCCATGCGCACCGCGCGGCCCATCACCGACGTCATGGCCTGAGGGAGGAATGATCATGAACAAGCGTCCCTCCTCAATCAAATTAGCCACATTGCTTGGTGCCGCCCTCGTGGCCGGACTGTCGACGTCGGCCCAGGCCCAGTGGCATCGCAGCTACGTCATCGAGTGGAACGAACCGGCCATGTATTTTGGGGGCGAAAACAGCATTGAAGGCCCCGGCACCGACTGCCCGCAGGGCGTCAATCCGGAGCTGGATTGGGTGGAAGTGCTGGTGCGCGCTGGCTACACGCGTGAAGAAGCCGAGTGGTTGCGCAACCCTGCCAACCCCACCCGCAGCCCGGTGCACGGACAGAACCAGATGGCATTCCGGGGCAAGGACCGGGCCAATATCTACACCAACCCCACGTCCTATCCCGATCCTGGCCTGTACCCGATGACCGGCAGTATTGCCGAAGGGCTCAACCTGGACGGCAACGACGACACCGGTTTTGTCAGCCCCACGGGCGAGCCGGGCATCGACAATACTTTCTATCAGGCCCTGGGTTGCTGGAAGACCTATCGTGGCCCCGAGCGGCTGTCCAGCGGCGCGCTGCAGTTCAACGACGGCATGCGCAATGGCTCCTGGACCATGGTCATCGTGGTGGCGGGCGAGGGCGACGATCCGGCCAATGACAATAATGTCAGTGTCGGCTTTTACATGAGTGAAGACAATATGGTGAAGGGCGGTGATGGTGAGATATCAGCCGACTACACTTTCCGCATACAGCCGCATGCCAAATACGAGGCGCTGTTTCCGGCGCGCACCGTCGATGGCGTCATCGAGTCCACACAACCCGTACATGCGATGCTGCGCGATCCCGGTTACACCCGTGACCTGGAATTGCTGCAGGCGCAAATTCGACTGGAGATGCGAGACGACGGCACGCTGCGCGGTTATGTGGGCGGCTACCGGCCCTGGCTGCCGGTCTACGAAGGCTGGGTCAACGCCCGGGGTCCGGTCATCGAATCGCTGACCTGGGTAGAATTGCCGGCGGTCTACTATGCGCTTGAACGACATGCCGACTTCCACCCGGCTGGCAGAAACGAAGGCAAGACCCATATTTCCTATGCCTTGCGTGTTGATGCCCTGCCTGCCTTTGTGGTGACGCCCGATGCCAGTGAGGTCGCCACCGAGGTCGTGTCCTGGCAACATCAGGCGCCGCCATTACCCACCGCCGGGCCCGCCATGATTGGCCGTTCACGTATCATTGATGGTATTGTTATAGATCCCAACGCCGAGCATCAGGCGGGTCCTGATGCGGTGATTCTGCCTCCACAGTAACGCGGCTGGCTGAGTCAAAGCGGCGAGTGAACGTGCCAGGAAACGGAAACACATGAACAGCACCGCGCAAGAACTGAAGCTGAGCAGTCGCATCCGGGATGACGAACATGCCGAGGTGGCCACCAAAATCATCGAGGCTTTTGCCCGCAAGGCGCGGGTGCTGGGCATCCGCTCCATCTCCATGACCGGGCTGGCCAGCAGCCTGCGTATGAGCACCAAAACGCTTTACAAGTATTTCCGCACCAAGGACGAATTGGTGCATGAGCTGGTGGTGCGCTGGGAAGCCCGTGCCCACAAACCCATTACTGCTTACGACACCAACAACCTGATGGACATCCTGCGCTACCGGATCAGGGTCTGGGTGCAGAATGATGCGCAATACTCCACGGCTTTCTGGCTGGACCTTAAAACGGGTTACCCGGCGCTTTACAAGGTCTACATCGACTCATTGCACGAAAGCATGCGCGCCATGCGTGAGCGTCTGACGCCTTATCTGCGCGACGATGTAGACGTCGAGTTTGCCTGGTCCTGCTATTTCACGCTGATGACTGACGCCGCCCGGCCGCGCACGTTCGAGAAAGTCGGCATGACGCGCGAACAGTGTGTGTTTGCCGCCTTTGATTTCTGGGTGGCTGCTGCGCTGGACATGGATAAACTGGCCAGCGCCGACTGGGTGGACTAAGGCGTCACGTCACTGCGCTTGCAGGTACTAATAAATTTAAAGGCACAGCATACAGCTTACTCCCGAAGGGCAGGACATGTTCTCCGTCATACAGCACGATGCCGGATATGAAACTCTTGCCGAGCTCCTCTTTTAGTTTGTTCAGCCCTTTGAAATCATCCTTTTTTACCGTGGCGGCGGCTTTTACCTCGACGCCGACGAATTTTCTTCCTTGCTCGATAATTATGTCCACTTCCACTTTGTCTTTGTTGCGGAAATGATAAAACTCAAGATCTGCATCATGCCAATCTGCGTGCTTTCGTAGTTCCTGGAAAATGAAGGTTTCCAGTAGTTGCCCCATTAGCGGCTTGTCTTCCCAAAGCGTTTGGCTATCGACCCCAAGAAGGGCGCTAGCCAACCCCGTATCTGTCATGTGCAGCTTGGGTGTTTTAATGAGTCGGCTGATTCGATTTGTGTGCCAGGGCCGTACTTGTTCCGTCAGGAATAGCTGTTCAAGCAATGTCAGGTAGTCCCGAATGGTGGGTCGGCTTAATGAGAAAGGAGCAGCCAACTCACTGGCTACGAATAATCGTCCTGTCTGGGAAGCAGCCAGGCTAAGCAGTCTTGGCAAGATATCCAGGTTGCGAATGTTGGCTATGTCCTGCACATCGCGCTGAATCAGTGTTGTAATAAAATCGCGATACCAGCTTCGTCGCCGCCTGGTGTTGTTTCGAGCAATAGCCGATGGGTACCCTCCTGTGCAAATTATGTCTGCGAGGGTCGGGCCTAGCCGGGTATGGCCCGCGGTACTGGCAAACTCGGCACTAAATAGTTGTGCCAGAAAATCCGGAGCATGGCCATCGATCTCACTTTGTGAAAGGGGGCGCAACTGTATGATTTCCATACGACCAGCCAGGGAGTCCGCCAGTTGCGGGAGAAGTAGCAGATTCGCTGACCCTGTCAGCAGGAATCTTCCAGGTTTACGGTTTTGGTCAACGCTGGTTTTTATTGCCAGAAACAGCTCAGGGGTGCGCTGCACCTCATCAAGGATTACTTTGTCGGGGAGACTCTGAATAAAACCGACTGGATCGACCCTGGCTGCCTGGAGCTGGTTGTCATCGTCAAAACTTATATAGTGGTACCCCAGATCATTGCCAACCGACTGCACAAGTGTTGTTTTTCCGCACTGGCGGGAGCCATGGACCAGGACAACGGGTGTGTCCTGCAATGCTATCCGCAAATTTGTTTCTGAAAACCTTGGATACACCATTGGGCCAATTCGTCAGTTGATTTTAGGGGGACTACATATTGCCTCATCATAGATTTAACTTCGTCCAAATGAAAGTAATAGTTCGTCCAGATGAAAATAACAGACCGTCCATATGAAAGTATATTCTCGTCCAAATGAAAATATAAAAGCTGTTATAGCTTAGGGCGCGCATTGGTATATACTAAAAATCCTAATACAGGGAGTAAGTTATGTCAGACCGTTACGCCGTCATCACCGGAGCCACCAGCGGTATCGGCGCCGCCTATGCCGAAGCATTTGCCCAGCGCGGTTACAAGCTGTTGCTGACCGGGCGGCGTGAGAAGGAATTGAGCGTACTGGCTGACCGCCTGGTGAAACAGTATTCGGTGACCGTTGAGCTGCAGCTGGGCGATCTGTCCGACCCGAAAGATCTGCAGACACTGGTCGATACGGTCATTGCGATGCCGGCACTGGATGCGCTGGTCAATAACGCCGGTTATGCGGTTGATGGTCGCCTGGCTGAGGTCGACTGGGCGCAGCAAAAGGCGCTGCTGGATGTGCATGTCACCGCCACCACGCAACTGACCCATGCGGCGCTGCCCAACCTGCTCAAGGCCAAGGGTATTCTTATCAATGTCGCTTCGGTTGCCAGCTGGATCCCGACTGCACAAAGCGCGCTGTATGGGCCCACCAAAGCGTTTGTGCGCAGCTTCACCGAAAGTGTCGGCCTGTCTTATCGCCGGGACGGATTAAAGGCGCTGGCGTTGTGCCCGGGCTTTACCATCACCGACTTCCATTCGCGCATGGGCATCGATCCGGACAAGTTTTACAAAACAAAAGGCTTTACCCGCGCCTGGACGGCCAAGCAGGTGGTCGACCAGTCATTCAAAGACCTGGACAAAGGTCGCCTGGTGTCAATACAGGGCTGGAACTACAAACTGCTGGTGTTTTGCATGCGCCATCTGCCCATGACCTGGGTGGCTGCTGCCCTGAGTCGCTCAGGGTCGGCGCGGTTCAGTAAATAACCGGCGCGGTTCAGCAAAAAGCCGGCGCGGTTCACCAGGTAACCGGATAGACCGCTGTGATACACTAAAAGCGCGAACCATCATGTACTGGAGGGCAACATAATGAAAATGTCTGACCATAAAACCAGTTACCAACCTAATAAATCATTTGTATTAATGTTGTTCGTCTCGGCGAGCGCTCTGATCAGCATTGTCGGCACGCATCTGGCTGCCGCGCAACCAACACATCTGTCGCTCGAAATTGTCGGTGGACAAACCGTACCTCTACATGAGGTTGAACCGGTGTATCCGATCAGAGCGTTCAACAGGAAAATCGAAGGCTGGGCACAAGTCAAATTCACCATTACGCCAGCGGGCACGGTAGATCCGGATTCCATTGAGGTCACTGATGCCCAGCCGCGCGGGATGTTTGATACCAGTGCCATGCAAGCCATAGCCCAGTTCAGATTCGAACCGAGAATACAGGACGGCGTCGCGGTGGAACTCCCGAATGTCCAGCATGTGTTCCGCTACAAACTGGATGAAGACGAAGAGTAACGCCGTTCCCTGACAGGCCGCAGTTCAGCGTGAACAATCCAGAATGTGATCTTCAAAAACAGAGCCAATCAGCAATCGACCGTCGCGCCAGGCGCCGACGCTGGCGCCGGAGATCAGTTCACCGGTATCCACAAATTCGGTGCTGACCTGGTAGCCAAAGTTGCCTGGCTGTACGCGGACCACCTGTGATGGTGAATTAATATCGGCATCTGCAGCATGGCGCACAAAGGTCAGCAGACGCGGATGCCCGCCCACCCAGAGGTCGCCTGTGGCCGGGTCGATTTCTATGTTGTCGGCACCAAAGCCGACATCGAGCGTCTGTTGCAATGTCAGTGCGCCACTGGCCGGATCGCGCTGATAAACCCGAATACGCTTGCGACTGACTTCTGCGACATACAGTTCGGTGCCATCGGCAGAAACGTTGATGCCGTTGGCATAACTCAGGCCCTCTGCCGCCTCCGCAAACAAGCCGCCATCAAAATACACCACATTGGCCCAGGGCAGGCGCAGGTAGTCCTCCAGTTGACGCATGGTGCCCGGGCTTGAGCCATGATCGTTGGTCACATAAAAACGCTCATGATCAACCGCCACCACATCATTGGGACTGACCAACGCGGGATCCGCGTGAGTCTGACGATGTACCAGAGCGTTATCCTGCACATCAAACACTTCGATGGTGTGCAGCGGGCCATTGTCTTCAGCATCCGGCGCGCCAAACAGCGACTCACCGGGATGATTCACCACAAACAGCGTCTTCCGCCCGTCGGCGCCCACATACAGGGAAATGCCGTGGGGGCGAAAACGCAGGTCGGCATCCGGGGTCATATTGACGGGCGTGGCTGCCGCTGCGTTCAGATCATATCGGAAGATGGCGCCGGGGGTCGGATTGCCGTTGATTACTGCTCGACGGTCATCACTGGAGATATAAGCGAAGCGCCCATCGGGATGAATGGTAATGTCTTCGCTGCCGGGCATGCCCGGGATCTGTCGGCATTGGCCGTAAGGCTGATTGGCCAGACTGCGGAACTCACCGGCGTCATTGGCCAGGTACAGCACATACCCAATTAGCAGCGCAGCCACGGCGCCAACCATCAGCAGGAATCGTCGCATCAACGTTGTGCTCCCAGCCACCAGCGTAGCGTTTCCGTCACCTGGTCAGCGGCATCCTGCTGCACAAAATGCCCGGCGCCCGGCACGGCAACAATGGTGGTACTGGCATCGTTCCAGTCCCAGGTGTTGTTGAGTCCGTCGGAATGCAGCGCAGTGTCCTCAAGACCATGTAGTACCAGCAGTGGCACGTTCAGTTGTGGCACCGCGGAAGAGACCGGTGGTGGTGTCTCTGAGTATTCGGGCAGGGGTGGGTAGTTGCGTTTGTAGTAGGCGAGCATGGCGTCGAAGTCGGATTGGGCAAATGCTTCGACATAACGCTGCCGCGCGGCGGGATCTTGCACCCAGCCGGCCAGGGTCTGCGGCATCATCGGTCCGCCGAAAAAGATGTCCGGATCTGACGGGCTGCCTTCCTGGAAGCGCTGCGCATAACCACTGTTGGCGCGCTGCTGCTCGTTGATGGTCAGCTCTCGGAGCATGCCATTGGGGTGGGGCAGGTTCATCACCACCAGTTGATCGACCATTTGCGGATAACTGAAGGCAAAATTCCACGCTACCATGCCGCCCCAGTCGTGGCCCACGATGGTGGCACTGTCCTGGCCAAAGGAGCGGATCACGGCAGCCACATCCGAGGTCAACAGGCGCATATCGTAGTTTTCATCGCCGTCGGGCTGGCCGCTCAGGTTGTAACCTGTCTCTTATACACATCTCCGAGCCCACGAGACAGGCAGAAATCT
>CAJXPR010000045.1 GCA_913058135.1 uncultured Gammaproteobacteria bacterium | reverse complement strand
ATCTACACAGAGTAGATCGTCGGCAGCGTCAGATGTGTATAAGAGACAGGTACCGGTCATTCATGGCCCGGTTCCGTTGGCGGACTGGGTTGCGGCCGTTCCCGCCGGTCAGGGCTTTCTGCTCGACCACACCGGCACAGCTGGTTTTACTGGCACAGCGCCCGATGCTGTTTGTCTGTTGGTAGGCCCCGAAGGCGGCACCAGCGACACTGAAAAAGCCCTTGCCATTGCTGCCGGTTTTACCACCGTCAGACTCGGCCCTCGTGTATTGCGCACTGAAACGGCGCCGGTCGTTGCACTGACAGCGTTGCAGCTTCAGTGGGGTGACTTCTAGAAAGTATGGGGACGGAGGGAATACTTTTTGATCAACTGCACAAAAAGTATTCCCTCCGTCCCCATACTTTCTCCAGACAAAAAAAGCCGGACTCAAATGAGTCCGGCTTTTTTGTTGAGAGCGTACTCTCGGGGAGATCTTACTTGGTGAATTCCGGGTAGGCTTCCAGGCCACACTCAGAGATATCCACACCCTGGTCTTCCTCTTCTTCAGAGACCCGGATACCCAGTACTGCTTTCAGTACCATCCAGACAATGAAGCTGGTCACGAATACCCAGATGAAGATGGTCAGGGCACCAATGATCTGACCGGAGAAGCTTGAACCGTCGTTAGTGATCGGTACCAGCAACAGACCCAGCAGACCACAGGTACCGTGCACTGAGATAGCACCGACCGGATCGTCGATCTTGATCTTGTCCAGAAAGACGATGCTGAACACAACCAGGATACCGCCCAGGCCGCCGAACAGAGTGGCTTCAAGTGCTGTTGGTGTTGAAGGCTCAGCAGTGATCGCTACCAGACCTGCCAGTGCACCGTTCAGTGCCATGGTCAGATCGGCTTTGCCGAACAGCAGGCGTGCAGTGATCAATGCTGCGATCAGACCACCGGAGGCTGCTGCGTTAGTGTTCAGGAACACCATCGCTACCGCATTCGCGTTCGCAATGTCACCCAGCTTCAGAACCGAACCGCCGTTGAAACCGAACCAGCCCATCCACAGGATGAACATACCCAGTGTTGCCAGCGGCAGGTTGGCACCCGGAATAGCGCGGGCAGTGCCGTCAGCAGCGTACTTGCCTTTACGGGCACCCAGCAGGATTACACCAGCCAGTGCTGCAGCAGCACCTGCCATGTGTACGATACCGGAGCCAGCGAAGTCAGAGAAGCCCAGGTCGCCCAGCGTGTACATGCCAAAGACGGATGCGCCGCCCCATGTCCATGCACCTTCCATCGGGTAGATGAAACCGGTCATGACCACAGCGAAAGCCAGGAAGGCCCACAGCTTCATGCGCTCGGCAACCGCACCAGAGACGATGGACATGGCAGTTGCCACGAACACGACCTGGAAGAAGAAGTCAGAAGCGCCCGAGTAGACTGAACCGCCATCAAAGCCTTCTTCAGCCTTGGATGCCAGTGCGTCAGCAACCAGCGTTTCACCACCGGCAATACCAGACAGGAAGTAGCCGCCGCCGTACATGATGGCGTAGCCGCATACCAGATACATGGTGCAGGAGACCGCGAACAGTGCAACGTTCTTGGTCAGAATTTCAGTTGTGTTCTTTGATCGTACCAGACCTGCTTCCAACATCGAGAAGCCGGCCGCCATCCACATTACCAGTGCGCCGCACACCAGAAAGTAGAAGGTGTCCATCGCGTACTGCAGTTCAAAAATTTGGTTTTCCACCGTTATTTCCTCCGCTTGAGAGCATTAGTCAGCTTTTTAAACAGCTGCTTCTCCAGTTTCACCAGTTCGGATACGGATTACCTGAGTCAGGTCCGCAACAAAGATTTTTCCGTCACCGATTTTGCCGGTATTGGCTGCCTTGGTGATGGCCTCGAGTGTCTGATCCAGCAGATCGTCCCCGATGGCTACTTCAATCTTCACTTTGGGAAGGAAATCCACCACGTATTCTGCGCCACGGTACAGCTCGGTGTGACCTTTCTGACGGCCGAACCCTTTAACTTCGGTCACCGTAATGCCCTGCACGCCAATCTCGGACAGTGCCTCACGGGCATCGTCCAGCTTGAAAGGCTTGATAATCGCCGTTACTAACTTCATATGTCGCTCCTTACTTGTTAATACCTGCGCCGCCTATTCAGTGCAGATACACCTGAGACTCACTATGCACGGCCCGTGCCATATTGGATATCCACTTTTAATTCAATTAGATACGCATTTGAACGGTGGGGAGTACGCAGTATGGCGGTAAGATGAAACAAATGCCGCACCATACTGGTGCGCTGCATTTTTTGATCGCACCACAATCGCCCGCGGTTTGCTGGCGGTTAAAGGGGACGGAGGGATTTACGGCATGCCGTAAATCCCTCCGCCCCCTTTAATCTCTTTAAATCTGGTAAAGTTAAGCTTTCAGGAGATCCCGCTATGACCAAACGCTCAATTATTGATGAACTCAGTGAACAGATCAGCCGGGTGTTGCCGCAAGTCAGTGCTGCCGGGGAGGAAGTCAGGGAGACCGTCAGGGGCGCGGTGAAACAGTCGCTGGCGAAGATGGATCTGCTGACGCGCGAAGAGTTTGACGCCCAGACCCGCGCACTGAAGCGCGCTGAGGAACGTATTGAAGAGCTGGAAGCAGCCGTCAAGGCACTGGAGGAACACTTAAAGCGCTGATGCCCCGGTAGCTCGCAGCCTCCGCCAGATGCTGGGGGGCAATGTCGTCACACGCGTCCAGATCCGCAATCGTGCGCGCCAGCTTGATCAGACGGTGACAGGCGCGCGCCGACAGCCGCAACCGCTCAACGATCTGCTGCAACAGCACATCGCTGTCCCTGTTCAAGGCACACACCCGCTCCAGCTGCGCTGCCGTCAACTGACTGTTCAACACACCCGCTCTGGTCAATTGCCGCTTTCTGGCCGCCATCACCTGCCGGCGCAGACCCGCACTGCTCTGCACCGCGTCCGCCGACTCACGCCCCTTCAGTTCGCGCCCCATCAGTTCACGCCCCATCAACTCACGCCCCATCAACTCACGATAATCCAGACGCGGCACCTCCACATGCAGATCAATCCGGTCCAGCAAGGGCCCGGAAATTTTCTCCAGATAACGTGCGATCCGCTCCGGCGTACAGCGACACTGTTCCTGATTGTCGCCATGGTACCCACACGGGCACGGGTTCATGGCCGCAATCAGTTGAAATCGGGCCGGGAAGGCCACCCGGTAATCAGCCCGCGCGATGGTAACATTGCCCGATTCCAGGGGTTCACGCAGGCACTCCAGTACATGGCGCTTGAACTCGGTCAGCTCGTCCAGAAACAGCACCCCGACATGGGCCAGTGTCACCTCGCCGGGGGTCAGGTGACGGCCACCGCCCACCATGGCTACGCCGCTGGCACTGTGATGCGGCGCCCGGAACGGCGGTAGCGCCCACTGTGACGGCGTCAAGGGCTGACCGGCCACCGAACAGATCGACGCTGCCTGCAGTGCATCGGCTTCACTGAGCCTCGGCAACAGCCCGGGCAGAGAATTGGCGAGCAGGGTTTTGCCGGTGCCTGGTGGCCCAACCATCAGCATATTGTGCGAACCGGCAGCGGCGATCAGCAGCGCTCGTTTGGCCAGATGCTGTCCACGGATACCAGCGATGTCAGGCGCGCGCCGGCAAAACCCGGTGTCAGCCTGACCGCGAGAGTGCGGCAACGCCTCTAACGGCTGACCCGTAAAATGATGCAGGGCCTCCTGTAAGGTGGCAGCCGCAAAAGTAATGCCCTCAACCAGACTGGCCTCGGCCGCATTCGCCGCCGGCACCAGCAGACTGCGCCCCGCGTCCCGGGCAGCGATCACCGCCGGCAACACACCCGGGACGCCACGTACATCACCAGCCAGCGCCAGCTCACCCAGGATTTCGGTAGTAAGGAGCTGCGCTGCCGGCAGTTGATCCGAGGCAGACAGGATACCCAGGGCAATCGCCAGATCGTAACGCCCGCCACTTTTGGGCAGACCCGCCGGCGCCATGTTGATGGTGATGCGGCAATCCGGAAACTGCAGCCCGGCGTGCAGAATGGCACTGCGCACCCGCTCGCGGCTCTCCCTCACTGCTGTTTCTGGCAAACCCACAATAGACATGGCAGGCAGGCCGTTGGACAGGTGTGTTTCCACCGTGACCAGCGGCGACTCCACGCCTTGATTGGCTCGCGTATACACCACCGCCAGCGACACAGCATCCTCCCTGAAAGCTATCCTTTACGCTTTCCAGCAGACTCTTTTGAGGTTGTATTGGAGGTTGTAGCTCAACGGGGGGAGGTTTGCAGAGAGAAATGTGCAGCTGGCACAATCAACGGCTCAGGGGGTCGCCGCTGCCAGCACGGACTCGAAGCCACGTTCACGCTCCAGCGCCAGCAATACAATAAAATCATCGTAGCTGATCGGCCGGCTGAAGTAATAACCTTGCACCTGATCGCATTCGTGTTCGCGCAGGAAGTCCACCTGCTCAATGGTTTCCGCGCCTTCGGCAATGACTTCCATGTTCAGGCTGTGCGCCAGATTGATCATGGCCTTGACGATGGTGGCATCGTCCAGGTTCTTCTGCACATTGCTGACAAAAGAGCGGTCGATTTTTAACGCCGAAATCGGCAGCCGCTGAATATGTGCAAACGACGAATATCCGGTGCCAAAATCGTCCAGCGAAATCGCAATACCCAGCTCGCTGAGCTGGCGCAGACTCTGGTCGACCGCGCTGCCCTCAATCATCATCGTGGTTTCGGTCAGCTCGAACTCCAGCCGGCCCGGCGCGATATCATGCTTGCGAATGATATTGGCGACCGTGCGCACAAAATTGCTGTCCTGGAACTGTTTAAAGGCCACATTCACCGCAATCTGGATATGATCATGGCCTTTGGCCGACAGCTCATTCAGGTACTTGCAGGCAGCATGGATGACCCAGTAACCCAGTGGCACGATCAGACCACTTTCTTCTGCAACACGAATAAAATCACCCGGCTGCAGCAGGCCACGAACCGGGTGCTGCCAGCGCACCAGCGCCTCCACGCCGATAATACGGTTACGGCTGATATCAATACGGGGCTGAAAGTGCAGTACAAAGTCTTCCTTACGCAGACTGCGCCGTATTTCCGACTCCAGCTTCAGCTCTTTCTGCGCCGCGTCTGTCATGTCGCGTGTATACAGTTTGCAGGTATTGCCTTTCTCCTGCTTGGCGGCCCGCATGGCCATGTCCGCGTGGGCAAACAGGGTGTCCACCGTCATGACACCGACGTCCTTGATGGCCAGCCCCAGGCTGACGTGCATTTTTACGGCGTGCCGGGCCAGCGGAAAAGGCTTGTTCATGGCCTGCAGAATGGCGTCGGTGCGCAGCGTCGCCTCCGCCTCTACCGAGCCCACAGTATTCTGGAAAACCACTGCGAATTCATTGCCGCCGATGCGGGCCAGCCGCTGTGTAGGCGCCAATGCCGACTGGATACGCTCGGCGATCAGCTGAATCAGTGCGTCACCCGCGCCCTGGCCATAGGACACATTCACTTTCTTGAACTGATCCACATCGATCAGCAACAGCGCCACGCAAGCCGGCTCGGTTGTATCAGCAAGCACGGTCGCCAGTTGCTCGCGCAGATGCTGTCGATTGCTCAGTCCGGTCAGGGGGTCGGGCACGCGTGCGGGCAGCGAGTTGACACCCTGCCGCAGGGCGCCGAAATGCAGCAGGGCACTGCGCATCAGCTGCGCACTCAGGGTCTCGCGGGACAACACCTCAAAGTCTTTGGTAGACGCCCGGTGGCGATCGCTGCCGTTGGCAACCTTGTCGGTCAGCACAACCAGTGGCAGGGTGATACGTTGGCGGCTCAGTTCAATCAGCAGGCGGGCGGCGATCTGCACATCGGAGACCGTGCCCCACAGCATCAGATGGAATCGGGCCAGATCCCGGACCGCCAGTGCATGCGGGTCTGCCGGACAACTCACCAGCTCGCTGGGGATATCCGTAATGCTGTGCAGCAGCCGCTCCACCAGACTATGGTCACTGTCCTGCTCAGAAATCAACAATATGCGCACTGCGCAGCTCCCGGCTTGGGCGTTAAATCAGGTCCATGCTGCCCCGCGAGGGACTACTCCAGTTTCAGCTATCGGCCAGTTACGCATAAACTTTCATTATTAAGGGTGATGCAGCTCACAATTATGATACAAATCAGGCTAATCATCACCTTTCAGGCGATTTTTTCTGTCCCGCCACCGTGTTTTCGCAGCTGGGTTGTCCCCGTCAGGTTAAGGTATACTACGCGGCCTTCGCTCACCTCTCCTGCAGGAATTTCCGCCGTTTGTGAACAAACTCAACCCCCGACAAAAAGAAGCCGTACGTTATATAGGCTCGCCCTTGCTGGTGCTGGCGGGCGCGGGCAGCGGTAAAACCAGCGTCATTACACAAAAGATTTCCTACCTGATTAACCAGTGTGGCATTCCGGCCCATAAAATCTGCGCCGTCACTTTTACCAACAAGGCCGCACGGGAGATGAAAGAGCGCGTCGGCCGCCTGCTACGCGCCAACACCGAAGGCGCCAGTGCGCGTGGCTTGACCATCGCCACCTTTCACCACCTGGGCCTGACCATTATCCGGCATGAACTCAAACACCTGGGTTTAAAAAGCGGCTTCTCCATCTTTGATGGCCAGGACGCACTGGCGCTGCTGAAAAGCCTGATGCTGAAAGAACAGGACGTCGACGAAGCCAGCCTGCGCACTATCCAGAATCAGATCTCGGACTGGAAAAATGACCTGCTGCTGCCACCCCAGGCGCTGGCCTCCGCGCAGGACGCCGATACCGTGTTTGCCGCCCGCGTGTATGAAGAGTATCAACGCCACCTGCGCGCGTTTAATGCGGTGGATTTTGACGACCTGATCCTGATGCCAGCGACGCTGTTCCAGGACAAACCTGCGGTGCTGGAGCGCTGGCAGAACCGCGTGCACTATTTATTGGTCGACGAATACCAGGACACCAACACCAGCCAGTATCTGCTGGTGAAACTGCTGGTGGGCCCGCGCAACGGGCTGACTGTGGTGGGCGACGACGATCAGTCGATCTACGCCTGGCGCGGCGCGCGGCCGGAGAACATGCTGGAGCTGCAGAACGACTACCCCAATCTCAAGGTCATCAAGCTGGAGCAGAATTACCGCTCCAGCAACATCATTCTGCAGGCCGCCAATACGCTGATTGCCAACAACCCGCACATCTACGACAAAAGCCTGTGGAGCGAGCTGGGGCTGGGCGAACCCATGCGTGTGCTGGCGGTGTCCGATCAGGACGCCGAGGCCGAGCGCATCTGCACCGAAATCCTGCACCTGTGTGTACACAAACAACTCAAGTTCGGTGATTTTGCCGTGTTATACCGTGGCAATCATCAGGCCCGCCTGCTGGAGATCAAACTGCAGGCGCATCAGATTCCCTACCAGCTCAGCGGCGGCACCTCGTTCTTCTCACGCGCCGAGATCAAGGACATCATGGCCTACCTGCGGCTGCTGATTAACCCGGATGATGACAACGCCTTTCTGCGCATCATCAACACGCCCCGACGCAAGATCGGTCCCTCTATCCTGGAAGCGCTGGGCACCTACGCCAACGACCGCGGCGTCAGCCTGATGGCCGCCTGCGACGAGATGGGCCTGGAGCAGATGATGCCCGCGCCCCAGGTCGACAAGTTGCGCCGCTTCAGCCACTGGCTGCGTGGTGTTGCCCGTCACTGCCAGCAGGATGACCCGATCAGGGCCATCCGCGAGATGATCAACGACATCGACTACGACGGCTGGCTGCATCAAAACAGTGCCACGCCCAACGCCGCGGAGCGGGCCATTGGCAATGTACAGATGCTGGTGGAGTCACTGGCCAAAAGTTTGCGTAAAGCCGCTGATGACGCAGACAATGACTCGCTTAGCGAGGCCGACAACATCGAAGCGGCCATCAACAAACTTATCCTGCGTGATTTGCTGGAACGCCAGGAAGACGACGCCGTGGAGAACCAGGTGCAGCTGATGACGCTGCACGCTGCCAAGGGTCTGGAATTCCCCTGGGTGTTCATCATGGGCATGGAGGAGGAATTACTGCCGCACCGCAACAGCATTGAAAACGATGACATCGAAGAGGAACGCCGGCTGGCCTACGTCGGCATCACCCGCGCCCAACGCGGCCTGATCTTCACACTGACCAAAAAGCGCAAGCAGTTTGGTGAGGTGATCAGTTGCACCCCCAGCCGCTTCCTGGAAGAGCTGCCGCAGGACAACCTGCAGTGGGAGGGGCGCGGTGACAGCACACCGGAGCAGAAAAAACAGAAGGGGCTGGATGCGTTGGCGGGATTGCGGGAATTGCTGGGCGGTTAGAGGGGACGGCGGGATTTAAAAAGGGGACGGAGGGATTTAAATTCGGCACGCCTCCGGATATTCAACTAAATAATCTCCGGGCACTTGTATTTGGCATGTAGGCCCACGTAGAATCGTACGGTATTTCCGTACACAATATGGTGGCACACATGGACACAGTCAGTGTTAACAAGTTCAGAGATAATCTGAAAAAGCTGGTAGAGCAAAGCCTGAGAGACCACGAACCGCTTCGGGTCACAAGACGTTCCGGCGACGACTTTGTAGTGGTCAGCGCCGAAGATTGGGAGCGCGAACAGGAAACCTTGCATGTTTTGCAGAACAGCAAGCTGATGCAGCAGATAGCAGAGTCGACCAAAACTCATGCCGAGCGTAACGGATACACGCCAACCAAAGAGCAAATGGATGAGATCACTGGTGTTTGAGGGTAGGACCTGGGAAGCGTATGAGACTATGCGCCTGAAGGACAGGAAACTGCACGATGCTACGCGCAAGATTATCAAGGAGCTTATTCGCTGTGCTGACCCCGGTCTCGGAACAGGTAAACCCGAACCGTTGAAACACAATTTATCCGGCTTTTGGTCGCGCCGGCTGTCCCGGAAAGATCGTATTGTTTATAAATTCGATGAGACATCAATCTACATATTTGCGCTAGGTGGACACTATGACGAGTGATAAAATCCGTCCGTCCCTTTAGATCCCGCCCCCCAAATCAATAAAAAAGGGCGCCTTAGCGCCCTTTTCTTTAAACCTCAGCATCTATTACTCGACGCTTTCAGCCAGGATGTAATCAACCACTGCTTTCAACTCGTCATCGGAGCAGGTAAAACACATGCCTTTAGGCGGCATGATGTTGTTGTAACCATTGATGGTGCTCTCGTACAGCGTTTCCTTGCCTTTTTCAGCACGTGCTGACCAGTCGTCAGAGTTGCCAAATTTGGGCGCGCCCGCAGCACCACTGTTGTGGCAAGCCGCGCAGCTTTGCTGGTAGGTGCGCTCAGCGCTGAAGCCTTCGGAAACCTGCGCCAGTGTCAGGGACTGTTGATCCGCCGATACACTACCTACAGTCATAACAGACGCCAGGATCAGACCTGACAGTGCAACACCGGTTTTAACAAGATTCTTCAATTTCACGTTTATACCCCTCACTTCACGCATTAAATTAGTACTGCGGTTTTACGTTCATTATCTGGCTTTCAAGCTGAACTGCAGATTAACGAATATCGCTTTTTACTCGTTCCCGCTCAGGTAGCCCACCAGCTCGGCAATCTGGTCGTCCGAGCAGGTAGAACACATACCACGTGGTGGCATGGCGTTGATGCCGGTGATGGCATTGTTGATGAGAGTATCCATGCCAGCATCGGCGATACGCGCTTCCCAATGAGCGTCATTGCTGCGCTCGGGCGCGCCGGCCATGCCTGTGTTGTGGCACATGGCGCAATACTGGTCGTAGGTGGCCTCGACGCTGAACACCGCTTCGGAAGCACTGGCGACAACGGTCGCACCACCGGAAGCACACTCTTCACCAGCCAGGCATACACTGCCCACCGGCTGCAGACGCTCGGCGATCTGCTGGTCACGGGTGGACTGGGCCCAGACAGAACCGGCAATGCCGATACTCAGAACCAACAGGCCGAGTTTTACTACACGGGATTTAAAACCGTTGCTCAACATTCTTCAACTCCTGGCTTGGAAAAGACTAGACATCTTGTACTGCAGAATACGTCCGAGCAAGATGCTACAGATCAATAACAGCGGCATTATACACCGTCTGCCTCTCATGGGCTAATAGGACTTTAAGTCTCACGCCCTTCTTGTATCTGCTAAACAACTGCATGACGACTACAGTGAATTAGTTGCAAGAGGTAGGCCATTGAACTACGATGAATTTACAGAATTTGAATGGGATCCGGACCAGGATATATCCTGCCAGGAAGGCCAACAAACGGGAGCAACGGTATTATGAAAACCGTGCGCATATCACTTGAGGACGGCCGTGCTGGCGGCAAAATCGATACCGCCAAAGTAGACGCTACCACGGATATCGATATTGCCCGTCACCGGCGCGAAGATCGTCTGACAGCGCTCAAAGAAAGCGCGGAATTTGCCCGCAGCGTTCGCCAGCGTCTTGGGCTCAGCCAACTGGAATTTTCCCAGCGGATCAATGTACCGCTCGACACTATTCGTAATTGGGAGCAGGGCAAGCGCACCCCCACAGGTCCTGCTAAAACTCTGCTGCGCGTGCTTGATAAAGCGCCGGAGGCCGCGTTGGCGGCGCTGGCCTGAGCAGTCTTAAACGGGACGACTGAGAGGCACTGGCTTGAGACCATTGCTGCCAACTAGGGCGTACAACACGTGCGATGTATTTGGTAGGGTCTAATGGGGAATATCTTTTAGCATCAGAAACAGATGGTAAGGGTCGGTAGGGCTCGGTTCGAAATCCCACGACTCATACCATTGGCGCGCAGCATCGTCCTTGGCATGCACAAGCAATGAACGAACTCCGGCGATATCGGCCGCTTGAACGGTACGCAATAAGGCATCTTTGAGCAACGCTCGACCAAGGCCCTTGCGCTGATGATGGATGTCAATGGCGAGGCACGCGAGAATCATGACCGGCACTGCATGGCGGGCCAGGCCTTTGATGACCCGGGGTGGTGCTGACTCAGGGCCGACGCTGCCGACTGCAAGACTGTAGAAACCCGCGACTTTACCCTGATAACAGCATACGTAAGTTTGTGCACTATTCGCCTTCTGATTGACGAACGCATAACGACTCAGAAACTGGTTGAGCGCTGGCAGCCCGCAATCAAACTCCTCAACCGGATCTGCAGGACCGAGTTTGCGGACGGGTTCATACCCGGCACTCAATCCAGGAGGCCCGGCTCGTTAAGCAGCCGGGCCAGGCGCGGCTTGCTCTGCACAGGACGGTCCAGCGCCTGCTGAAACTCAAGCCACTGGTCATCACTCAGTTCAAAGGCACGGCGGTCCGCCAATGCCAGATTTGCGGCGGCCACACCAGCATCAAGGAGGAATTCGCTGACGTTTTTGTGCTTGGTACGCGCAGCCTCCTGCAGTAACTGCTTAACGGCGCGGCTGGTGCGAACGTCAATTCGACCATTTTTGGTTTGGCTCAAAGTGCTCATAGGCACCTCCGCTGGTTTAATAGGCCCTATGATAGTGTACGTACAATGTCCTGACAAGGGCTTGAAGGGGATGGAGGTTAAAGGGGACGGAGGGATCTGCCCAGCAAATCCCTCCGTCCCCTTTAACCTCCATCCCCTTTATATATCTCGAAAGGCTCGGGCCTGTGCAGTCCGTACCCCTGGGCAAAGTCCACGCCAAGCCGTTTTAGTTGTTCGACGATTTGCTCATTCTCCACAAACTCGGCGATGGTGCGTTTACCCATCAACGTGGCCAGCTCATGTATTGATTTCACAATGGCATAGTCCACGGCATTTTCGTGCATATTCCGGACAAATGACCCATCGATCTTGACAAAATCGACCGGCAGCGTGCGCAGATAACCGTAAGAAGAAAGTCCGCTACCAAAGTCATCCAGCGCAAACAGGCAACCAGCGCCCCGAACCTTGTTGATGAACTCGGAGGCAGTTGCCATATGTTCAATGACGGCGGTCTCGGTTATCTCCAGACATATCTGGCCGGGCGGTATGTTGTATTCGTCCAGTTTTTCCAGGATATAGTCGGCAAAGTCACTCTGGTTAATGGATATGGCCGACAGATTGATCGCGCATAAATAGGGTTTGGTGGCATAGGCAGGGTTGCTGCTCAGGGTACTGAAGGCATTGTCTATCACCCACTGATCGAGTCTGGGCGACAGGCGAAGCCGCTCTGCGGCCGGTATGAACTCACCCGGAGACAAAACCTGGCCGCTATCAGGATCCCGCAACCTGATCAGCAACTCAAAATGATTGCCGCAGGTTTGTGTATCGCCCAGGGAACTGATCATCTGGTGCATCAGGAAAAAACTGTTTTGCTCCAGCCCTGCCAGGATCTGGCTATACAGTTCGATATCAGCCTGACGTCGCTGGCTGTTGAAGTCGCCAGACTGATGTATGTGCAGCCGGCCGCCACCACAGCGTTTTGCTGTCTCACAGGCCGAGTCTGCGGTTTTTATCACACTGCTGGCAGCCGAGTCGCCGGTAACCGGAACAAGCCCTATGCTGGCTTTCAGGCGGACCGGCCTGGTTTCGCCCACCAGCCGAATCTCCGCGATGGCAGACAGAAGATATCGTGCCAGCGCCACCCCGTCCGACACCGTCGCGTTGGTGACAAGCACCCCAAATGTGTCACCGCCCAACCGGGATACGGTATCTATCGGTGCCTGACAGGATCTGATGGCATCGGCCGCGCTGATCAGCATCTGGTCACCAACAGCATAGCTGCTCATCTCGTTAATGACCCTGAAATTATCCAGGTCGAGATAAAGTGCGACATGGGTAGACCCGGTGCTCACTGACTCACTGATCACCATGCTGAGCCGGCTTTCAAAGACCTGTCTATTGGGCAGGTTTGTTAATCGGTCATGTGTCGCCTGATGTGACAGAAGCCGGGACTGGCGCTCGAGCGCCTGCCTGGCCATGACGTATTCCGTGACATCATGACCCTCAGCAAAAATGCCGATCACATTGCCGTCATTGTCCTTGAGTGGTTCATAGACAAAATCAATAAATCGTTCCTCGAGCGTACCGTCCGCATGCCGTTGCAGGGTCATGGGCACCGCTCTTCCAATATAGGGTTGCGCTGACTGGTAAACGTTATCCAACAGGTCAAAGATGCCCTGATTCTCCAGCTCGGGTAGCGCCTCGCGAACCGTTTTACCTATCAGCTCACGCTGGCCAACCAGTTCCATGTAGGATGCATTGGCAAACTCAAACACCAGCTCGGGTCCGCGAGCCATCGCCACCAGCCCCGGCGCATTTTCAAACAGTTTCGCCAGACGTTGCTGGTCGCTACGCAGTGTCTCCCGAAGGAGCATGCTGTTGGTTGTTTCCAGTACAACCGCCATGATTCCCTGTACAGCGCCGTCATCGCCGCCATCGCCGCCATCACCGTACAGGGGAGAATAATCCAGGTTGAACCATACCGATTGCAGCCTGCCGCGCCGATATACTTTTAGTTCCTTGTCCCTGAACGACAAGGTATGCCCGGCAAAGACATGTTGGGCAATCTGTTCATTAAATTCGCGAAGCTCAGGCCATGCGTCAAAAACCGACAGCCCCAGAATCTGCGGGTGGCGATCTTCGGCAACGGTTGAAAAAGCATCGTTATAGAGGAGGGTGCCGGCAGGGCCCCAAATGAGCAACATGGCGGCGGGGGTATGCAGCATCATATCGACCGCGACGTTCAGACGTGCAGGCCATTGACTCGCATCACCCAGCGGCGTGACGGACCAGTCAAACGCTGAAATCGCAGCCTGCATCGCGCCGTTGGCAGTGTGAATCAGGTTTTCTGATGTGATAAAGGCAGATGAAGTTGCTGCGGAGTGTTCAGTAGCCATGCCATATCCCTCGGTACTACTTTCGGCGGCCCCCTTTGTGCCAAAATATAGCACACCGCCTACGTCCCTTTAAGCCGTCAGTGATGCAACAGCGAGTATTTCTTGCCGCTCCCGCCCTCAGCACCTGCATCGGGAGTCTCCAGCCACGGCAGCTCCAGCGGCAGGTGCCACTGCGCCTGCTGGCATTTGGCGATCAACAGCTCAATCAGCTGATGCACGTTCTCCACTTGTAGCGGTATGGCAAATATCGGCTCCGGCTGGCTGGGCTTGACCATGGCCTCAGGCATGGCCAGACCCTTGAAGGCTAACGTCAGCTGCTCACCGGCGATCTGCGTGGTTAGCTCGGTGGCCAGGAACAGATTCTCTGGCACCGGAGAGACAGCCTTTGTGTCAGCGCCTGACTCTTCGGGTGTGGCCGGTTGAGCATCGGCCTCCGCCTGCTGTTCTTCCGCCAGCGCCCTGTCCGCCGTAGCCTTGGCCTCCATCGCGCCCTGATGCGCCATCTGCAGCACTTCCTGCCAATACACGGCCGGCGTCTTCTCCAGACCAGTCAGCTCGGGCAACTTAGCCAGCATTTGTTGCAGCACCAGCATCACCATGCGGCGGGTGAGCAGCATGTGGACTTCGCTCTTGTCCGAGCGCTGCGCACGCACCACTAGCCGGTCCTCGAACGGGCTGAAGTGCATGTTGAACTGCTTGCTGATGGGGTAGGTGGTGTCGTTGCGCTGATCAGTCATTTCTTCCCCGAATTGATATTATCGAAATCGAAAGCGTCGAAGTTCAATGAGCCTGAGTCCTCATTGCGGAAAAGATCATCTAACCCTGCAGATGGCGTTATATTTTTGTTTGCTTTAGCGAGAAATTCTGCACGAAGTGTTAGTTGATCCATTTGGGCTATCGTAAAAAGCTGAGCGTACGCCAATGACAACGCCCCAATATCTCGCAAAGCTGCCAACCTTTCTGCCCCCAACGCATTGAGCTTTTCCTCATCAATGCGGTGCATGCCTTGAATCTTCAACGGCTCTTGGTGGGTACCTCTATCGATTGAAATGGACCAGGGTTGGATAAGATTTGCCTCATTTAGTGAGGCACAAGCTTTTGCGGTTAATAAACGGTTTCGTTCACACTGGCTGATAAACTCCAGAGCTTCAGCCACTGATCTTTCAAGCTCACCATTGCTTTCAAAGATTCGCGGATAAGATCTATCTTCGCTGATATGGGCCTTATTTAGGCAAAATACGCCGTTGCCATCCTCTTTCTTCAAGACCGCAAACGGGTACGCCCTTAGATTTGCTGGTATATAGCTGCAGAACCACTTTGAATCCCTAGTGACATAAAGATTTCTTTCCCCACCAACGCCGACTAGCGCGACCCATTGAAACGAACCGCCCTCGTCTTGCACAAATCCAGTGACATAATGGGGTAATATTTTTGCAATCTCGGCCAAGATGATAGGTACGACTTGTTGACCGGAAGCAAACTCGTATCCGTCTTTCGGCTGCCAGTGCTTGTTAGCGTGTTCCGTGCTTGATAATGCTATCCATGAACTCATAGTTTCTCCGTAAATGGTCTATTTCTTAGGGCGATAGTCAATTTCTGTTTCCTACGTTTCTACGTGTTGAGTTCAGTTAACTTTATACTATTTGAAGTGCTTTCAGTGCCGGCAGCTGTTTTTTGGCGAATTGTTGTGCCTGTTCGTTTAGCTCCACAAGATTTTCTTCCGTAGTTTCCAAGGTTTTCCCTTCCTTGATCAGCCTTTGACCTTGGGCACTTACTATTTCCCATGTCATTTCTGCCCATTCCGACGGCTGCTTGTATCCTCGCCCGAGCGCCAGGAGGAACACTTGGTGAAAGCGGAGTACTTGTACGCCTCCACCGGTAACAGGGCTTGCTAGATATATTATGTCGTTATTCCCTCGGGCGAGTGAACAAATATGTGCATTTAGTTTATCTGTGTGCTTCTTAGCTCTTTCTATAACATGATCTTCCTGGACAGAGGCTAAATGACCCGAAGCGGAAAGTATTAATGTTGCCTCAATGATCTTTGCAAGATTGATATCCTTATCGCTAAGAGATTTCTCAATTTGCGCAATCGTCTTTGGCTTGTGGTCTGCCACAAAGTCGAGATAAGGGCAGTACACACTTTCAGTAAGCGTGGCCTCTCCAATAGCGCCTTTCACCTTCAGCGATACATCTGGTCTATGCGTCACCAGAATAACTCGCTGCGCTCGAATCAATTCTATTTTGTCAAGGGCACTCAAACGGCGCGGACCCTTGACCCAATAGTCTCTGCGGAACTGCTGATTGACCATAAAGTCACGCACAGATTCTCTAAACATGTCATCTGGTATTTCTTTGAGGAAAGCCTGTTGCTCTGCGCTAAGATTTACTGCGTCTATACTATCGAGATAATTTGCTGAACAAGCGTAACTGACTTTTGCCGTCTCTAGACAGTCAGCCATAGTAGCAAAATGCATAGGATGCCAATCGCGGTTAAAGTACTCGTGGGCAAGATAGTGGCGGTTCTGTTCTCTAAGTTTTTTTAACCTGTCGCTTACCACTGGGTTCGATCGCGCGAACAATGGGTTGGTGGCGATCAGCTTATCCGCGAATTCAATTGCATCGTCAATCCGCGATACGGTGCCTCTACCTTCTGATCCTATCACTTCGGCATGTTCAGTCATTAAATGTCGCATTGGCGCGAATGCCGCCCATCCAGGCAATGTGTTATAGCTTATATATAGAACGCCACCTACTTTTAGCTTACGTCTTATGAAGTCCACTATAACAGATCTGTTGTCGTCGGATATCCAGCTCCAGATACCGTGCAATCCAATGTAATCAAAATCTGGCAGGTCTGAACGGTGTGCAAAATCGGAGAATGCGTCATCGTACAGTTTTATATTGGCTGCGCAGACATTGGCCAGTTCTTGCGCGAAACCTGCCTGCGCCGGATTGAAATCAGTACCGTACCACTGTGTTATTGAGGCGGCAGCGTGCAGATTAGCACTTAGGCCCTGACCAAAACCCAGCTCGCACGCAGTTCCGGCTTCCGGGAAGACTAAGCCCTTGTTTAGAAAAGCTAACTTGACTCTTAATGGATTCAACTCAGCATAGTATCCAAACGTATAATCAATATCTGCGACATACCCTGCTGTCCAGTCAGTCATCTGTTATCCTCAGCTATGTAAGTGTTCCCCAAGTTCGAGTGCGTGCATTATTTCACTTATTCACACGCTCAGTATTATCATATGAATTGTCTTTGTCATAGACGTCGCTTGGAGCTAGCGTCTGATTTATAGATTACACCAAAGCCGATTCCATCAATCAAAAAAAACGCCCCAAGGTTTCCCAAGGGGCGTTTATTTTGTCTGCCCATCCTAACGAATGGGCTCATAGTCTCATGATATTACTCAGAGAAAATGATGGCGCCTGCAGATGCTGTGGTAGCGGCGCTGGCTTCGACAAGCGAAGTACCCGCAACACCAACCAAACGTACCAGAAGGTCAGCCGTACCATTCTCAGCATATACGTAAGTGTCTGAACCGAACTGGAACGAAAGCACTTCGCCAGCAGTAGAGGCAACAGCTGCAGCCTCTGTCAGCCACTCACCAAGGGTGTCCACAGTGGCTGCGCCTGAACCAGACAGCGACAGAGCACCGTTCGATACTGTGTATGTCACGCCAGCAGCCTGACCGGCACCTGTGCCGTTAGCTTCAACAGCCAAAGCCTGGTCTACACCAGCACCAGCACCATCAGCCAAAATGTCAAGCTTCAACATGCTGAGGTTTGCACCACCGGCAGTAGAGCCCTGGAAGTTAGCGTTACTGCTGAAGTCCACTGCAGCAATTGCAGTACCAACCAAGGTGAAACCGTTGATGATATCAGCCGCTGCAGTACCAGATCCGATAATGTCACCAGCGTCATTGTCATCGTTGTTCGTGATTGAAATGATGTCACGACCAACGCCTACAGTGATTGTATCTTGCCCTGTACCACCATCAATCAGATCAGCACCAGCACCACCAACGATGGTGTCTTTGGCTGCATTACCAGTCAACGTATCGTTACCAGCACCACCAGTGATCGTTACGGTAGCTGAAGCCGTGGTGTTGGCAGAAGCAAACGTCACAGCCAAATTGGCAGCTGTGTCAGTTGCGCTGTTAGCAACCACACCAGACGCGTCAAAGCTTGTGATGGCAGTGTTGCCAGTGTTGGTCAGGTTCAGACCGTTGTTACCGGACACCGTCACAGTCTTGGCAGCAGTTGCAACCAGCGTTGCCGTATCGATCGAAGCAGCAGCGTTTGCGCCGGTACCCAGATCAACAGTAGAGATGTTGATGGTTTCAACGTTAGCAGCAGTTACGCTACCGAAGGCAAGCGCTCCAGCAGTGGCGTTCGACAGCTTGAGGTTCAATACATCTGTTGCGCCTGCTACTGCGGCATCAATCTGTACAACTACACCAGTGCTAGCGGAGCGGATGTCTACAGTGCCACCACTAGCCAGGTTGTCGATGATACTGGTAGTTGCGTTTGCGCCACCAGCTGCCAATTCAACTGTAGTGACGGCGTTTATCCCGTCCAGATCCAGAGTTGAACCGCCTGCCAGTGCGTCAGAAAGACGCAGGATTTCAAAACCAGTGAACTTGGAGTTGAAAACAGAAGAGCCGTCGGCAGCAACCGCTTGGGCATCAGTCATGATGATACGGTCTGTACCTTCACCAGCAGCAACTGAACCACCCGTACCAACAGGGCCGCCATAAGTTACAGTGTCGTTACCGGCACCCATAGTGATGGCCTTGGTAGTTGCACCAATTTCAATAGTGTCGTCACCAGCACCACCGGTGAACAGTACACCAGTTGCCAGTGCTGTACCCAGAGACGCACCAGCTGTGTTAGTTACAACAACAGTCTGCAGTGCACCCAGAGTTTGACCAGTCAATGTAACTTTAGCATCACCTGATATGTTCAGTGCCGTGGCACCGTTTGCTACCAGAGAGTTGATTGTTGTTGCAGCAGTGTTACCGGCCAGATTCAGAGTAGTGATATCGGTATCGATAGTCACAGCACCTGTTGTAGTCAGGCCATTGGCATTGACAGCCAATGTGGTGTTAGTCGGCGTTGTCAGGGCACCCAGTGTGCCCGCGGCAACAGAAGTACCGGTACCAGACAGATTCAATGTCTTCAGCGCACCCGAGTTTACTGTGGCTGCAGCAAAGTTATTCAGCGTGACAGTCTCAATGGAACCAGCAGCAGTTGTGGATGCAGCATTAGCATCAGTTACAGAAACTGCACCATTGACGTGACCAACAACTGACGCGCTGGCAGTGGCAGCTTTATCAGCTGTGACTGTTACGCTCTTGGTTGCTGATGTACCGGTAACAGTCACCGCGCCATCAGTTACGGTTGTGGCAACCGCGTTGGATCCTTTCTGCGTTACGCTGATGTCTGTGCCGCCCTTTACAGTGATGGCGTTACCAGTCGAACCACCAGTAGACAGGATGGTAGAGTCAACGGTGACAGAACCGGCGGCAGCCGTCGTTGCACCGATATTGACAGTACCGCCATTGGCGCCCGTCTCAGTAACAGTGACGTTCTTGCCGCCGTTGATGGCAGTTGCGCCCGTTGCTGTAGTACCTGTTACGGAAACGTCAGTTGTTGTTGCCGCAGTAACAGTCTGGGCAGTTACACCAGTCACGCTCAGATCAGTCAAACCGGTCCAAGACGTTGTATTGATGCTGTTGCCAGTTGTGCCGCTCAACAGAACAGCTTTTTCGACGTTTGTAACCGTCGCGCCAACAGGCGTGGTGATCGCAGCAGTTTGCGTGACGTTGAAAGTATCTTCACCCGCACCACCATCAATCTTGTCACCAACAGTCCACGTGACAGCTGTAGTCTGCGCACCATTAATCGTATCGTTTCCTGATGTGCCGTTAATCGTATCGGCTCCAACAGTCAGTGTGTAGGTAGTTCCGGCAGTCGCGTCACCAGTGATCTCAGCCTTAGCAGTTGTTACGCTGGCTGCTGTGTTATCAACGCCACCCAGGATTTCTTTCAGGTCAGCCAATGTAGTCGTTGGCTGCTGGTTTTCAACAGTGTGGAATGTTGCAACTTCAACCTTGTTAGCGAAGGCAGCAGAAGCGTTGCCCCACACAGCGTCGGTTGTCGGGATTGCTTTCAGCGCTGCTACGGCAGTCAGAACAACATCAACGCGAGTTGCGCCAGCGTTCATTTCTGCAGTCAGAGCTGTCTTGACAGTGGCTTTCTCAGCATCGGAAACCAGGCTACCAACCATCTGGTCAACAAACTTGCTGACGAACTCAGCATTGGTCTGGAATGTTGGGAAAATGCCTTTGAATTCAGCGCTGTTGGCCAGGCTGGCAGCAATTGCAGTGTTGCTGTTGCCAGCATCGGAAGCGGCTGTCAGGTCAGAGAGAACTGCAACACCGGGAGCAGCGTCAAACATTGCTACTACTATGGTGATCAGTTCTGCACGAGTTTCTTGTGTCGCCATCTGTTGTAACTCCTTAAGGATTAATTCCAAATTGTTTTATCCGATTGTGACATGCCTGAACAGCAAATGACCGCATATCGGCTGTGCCAAGAATATACGAGGTGGCCATTCATCCCTGTGACCTCAGTCACATCAATGAACTTTACCCGTAAACCCTGACAGACTCTCACTTGGGCCACTCAGGAAACGCACTTAAAAGTGTGCCACAAGCGGACAAGCCTCGCGATAATACGCCGAACCGCACACAATGACAAGCAATGTGACAACAAAGTTCTCAGCTTTGCCGTGTAAGCGGCTATATTTATTAGACTAATGGCTAATAGCCATCTGGACAGGCGGATCTCAGAAGCGGTGGCTGATACCGATCTCCACGGTGCTGTCGGTACTGCGGAACAGCTCCAGGTTGCTGCGCTGTTTCTGGTGGTAGACGTTAAACAGCAGCGAAGTATCGGGGTTGCCGAACAGCAGAGGCTGGCGGTATTGCAGCAGCACATAACTGCGCTTGAGTTCGCGCTCGGCGCCGTCGGCCAGAATGGGGCTATAGCCGCGCTGGTCGTCGGTTTCGGTATGGTTGAGCTGGGTCAGCAACACGCCGCGTGGCAGTTGCCATTGCCAGTCGACATTGATCTGCCAACCCTGACGGCTGCCGCCGGGGCGGCCAGTGCGCACAGGGTCGTTATAAAGAGCGCTGACGTCGGCCAGCAGTTGCTGCTGACCATACCGGGTCGTCAGCGGGCAGGTGACCCCGGCGCCGACTTTGCTTTCCACCGCATTCAGGCGACTCTGATTGTGGAACAGCTGATGCTGCGTGGTAGCACTGATCTGGGGGCGACACGCGCCAAGGTGGGCATCGGGCAAATACCGACCGCCGACTTCAGTGGCCGTATACAGCGGGCTGCCGCCAAACAGCAGGTGGCTCATGCCGGCATTCAACTGCCAGCTGCGCTTATTGCCGGGCTTGATAAAGGCATACCGTGTATCGAGCTGCAGCAGGTCAGAGTCCTGATCCTCGCTGACGCGGCCGCGCAGTTCAAACAGCACATTATGCTGGTGCTCAGGCGCCAGCTGTCGGTAGCGGCCGCCCAGGCGCAGGTTCAGATAGGGGCCACGCTGGGGCCGGAATTCCGGGTTCAGTGGTAACAGCGCGGGTTCTCCAGACAGGGTCAGGGTGATCTGTCCGGGCTCGGGCGCGCCGTTGAGGTTGTTGTCATAACCGATCAGCACGTCGGCCTGCAGGCTGGTTTGCCGGGTCATGCCGCGCCAGGCCTGTTGGCGCTCGGCCAGCACCGGCTGCAGGCCGGCAGGCAGATCGTCGCGCGCCAGCAGCTGCCGGTTCATATCCAGGGCTGAGAACAGCTGGCCTTGCAGGTACAGGGCCTGGGCGTAATCAACCTGGGCTCCGCCATTATCAGGATTCAGCAACAGCGCGCGCTCCAGCGATTCCAGCGCCCGGTCCAGGCGACCCGAGTTCATTTGCGCAGCGCCGCGCAAGGCAAAATACTCGGAGCTTTGCAGGCAGCGTGATAGCAGCGGCTCCAGCTGTTGTGCTATTTGCGCCCAGTCGGCGGGCAGCTGTGGGTTTTGTTGCAGCAGAGGGGTCAGATCGGGACAGGCGCCCGCCTGATGCTGATCAGGCGCCGGCTGCTGATGAAGAGCCGGCTGCGCAAGCACTGCGCCTGGCAGCAGGCAGGTCAGCGCGGCGGCCAGGCCAACAGACTTCAGCCATTGCCATAGGCCAACGCCATGCCGGGGGCTGCAGCTTATTATTATCTTATAGTCAGGCGTGGCGCTATGTGGCATGCGGGCAATTATCTTGAATCGTCTGACCCTTAGCAACTGTCATGGCAGAGACAAGCCCAGGAAGGTGAACCACGTATCATTATCAACAGGCAGCGAAAGTGTAGCGGGAAGGGTCCCTGCGGTCTATAACCCGGATGGGTCATTTGAAAGTCGCGAGAGACGGCAATTTGTCGGGGATTTTCCCGGCAAGTACGAGCCTTGTATAGCGATCCTGATGACAAAGTGCACACGCCCATGCTAACCTTTTTATTATGAAGCTCTTTAATTGGAACTCAGAAAAAAATCAAAAACTGATACTGGATCGAAACCGGTCATTTGAAGAGGTGGTTTTTCATATCCAAAACGGTGGGCTTTTGGATGACATCGTTCATCCCAACGTCAGTGATTATCAGGGCCAGCGGATATTTGTAGTCTGTATTGAAGACTACGCTTACCTGGTCCCATATGTGGAAACCCAGGAAGAGATTTTTCTAAAGACCATTATCCCGAGTAGAAAATTCACCCGGATATACCTTGGAGGTGAACATGAGTCATCAAAAATTACCAAAGGATGAGCAAACGCTGCTTGATGCGGTAGAGTCTGGCAAGTACGAATCGACTTTAACCGATGCGCGCAGAAAAGAGCTGCAGGTAATTGCCGGGCTTACTGTCAGAAAAGACAAAAGGATAAATATACGTATATCCAATCGGGACCTGACGGCGATTCAGGCAAAGGCATCAGAAGAAGGCATTCCCTACCAGACCCTGGTATCGAGTATCATTCACAAATACATTTCAGGCTCACTGCAGGACCTGACAGCAAACAAATCAAGCAAACGCTTCAACGAGAGGCGTTGACGATTTAAAGTAACCTTTAGTTAAAAATACTCAGGCGCTCTTGCCGCCTGACAAAATCTTCAGGTTCAGCTGATCGGCACGAGGATTACGACGGGGAGGTTCTGCCTGACTGGCATCGTGCGCCGGTGCAAACAGCGTATGGGGAATACGCAGGCCGTTGAGCAGGTAGCTGCCCTGGGATTCGGGTTTCAGATCGCTTAACTGGCGGGCGACACACTCGCCCAGCAGAATCGGCTGCGCCAGTTCGGCGGTCAGTTCCTGGATACGCAGAGTAATGGTAACGGTGTCACCCAGCAGGGTATGGGTACGGCGATTGGCGGGTCCAATGGAGCCGACCAGCGCCGGTCCCTGCTCAATGCCAATACCCAGGGCCAGCGGTTCCAGACCGGCGGGCGGATTCTGCGGCATGTCGCGGTCGACCACGGCCTGCATCTGCTGGCCGGCGGCCAGCGCGCTGTGTGCGGCGCTGGCACTTTGGCCGTCCCACACCGCCAGCAGGCTGTCACCCTTGAACTCCTGAATACGGCCGCCGTGCTGTTCCACGATGCCGGCCGCCTTGACAAAAAAGAAGTGCAGCAGGGCGGCCGATTCTTCCGGTGGCCGTGCTTCGCCAAAGGCAGAGAAGTTGCGCAGATCCGCACTCAACAGCGTCACATCACAGCGCCGGGCATTAATGGCCGAGCTGGGCAGGCTGAAGGCAATCTCGCGGGCAATATCACTGGGCAGATAGCTGTTCAGGTTGCCAAACACACGGCTGCGCTCGTCGCGCACGCGGCTTTGTTCCAGCAGCAGTAACAGGCTGGCAGCCAGCAGACCAAACATTGCCGGGAACAGCCAGCCCAGCCAGATTTCATACACGGCCAGCAACTGCCAGTGAATTCCCAGCGTGATCACCGGCATCAACACCGCAGCAATTGGCAGACCGTAGGCGGCAATACGCTCGCGGGCACTGGCCAGCAGCAGGGTGATACCGGCAAACATCAGCGCCAGCAGGCCCAGCATCCAATCGGCACCGCGCGGGGTGTAAGGCATGGTGGTATCGAGCAGGCTGCCCAGCAGACGAGCTTTCAGTTCCACGCCCGGCGTGGCGCCGCTGTACGGCGTGGGCACGATGTCACCAATACCAAAGGCCGTCGCGCCGATTATCGCTACGCCGCCTTCGAGCATGCCTGGATCGATGCGACCGTTGATAACGTCGGCGGCTGACACCGCGCGGAAATTTTGCGGCAGGTCTCTGTAGGAGACACGCAGGTTGCCGTCTTCATCCAGCGGAATCGCCAACCCGGGATAAGCGTCCAGACGCAACACCTGCTCGGGCGCGAACAGGCCAGTGCCTTCGCTCAGGGTGACCGACCAGTTGGGCGCATTGATGGCCTGCAGCAGGGCGCTGATTGCCATGGCCGGGTATGCCTGACCATCCACACAGACAAAGGCAGGCACTTTGCGTATGCCACCGTCGCTGGCGACAATGGGGGCGATGTGGCCCTTGGGGATGGCGCTGAAGCCGGCGTGCGGGGCAATAAAACTGTTAGTGCTGTTGGCCGTTGCGCTGGACGAACAATCCAGACCGGCCAGCGGGAAGGTCATCACACCGGTGCGAACATTCTGCTCCTGCTGGCCATTGGTCGCCAGTACCGGCACCTGCGCCAGCACGGCGCCGCGTGAGGCAGACAGCGCGGCAATCAGTTCATCATCGCCGTCACGTGCCTCGGGATAGGTAATATCGTGTAACTGCAACTGTACACCGGCATCGTTCAGGCCACTGACCAGACGTGCCATGTCGCTGCGTGACCAGGGCCAGGCGCCGATTTCGGCCAGGCTGGCTTCATCAATGGCAACAATGGTGATGCGTTCTTCCGGCGTATCATCAGCCGACAACAACCAGCCCTGGGCGCCGAGGCGTTCTTCCAGCGTCTCCAGACTGGCTGCAAATATACTGATCAGCGCCACGCTGATCACTGCCGCCAGTGCCAGCATCAACAGACGCCCACGCGCCGGCAGCAAGCGCAGCGCGAGTGCGACCGGGTTGATGAGCTGATTCAGGCGGGTCAGGTGCGACATGTTATTGGGCGTCCCACAATGTCAGGCCCTGGATACCGCCGTTTTCAAGCTGTTTTTCAAAGAAATAGCCGGCCTCTTTGCCATCCAGACTGACGGCGCCGGCCAGACGTTCGGTATCCGAGCGGGTATGGAAATAGCCGCCATCGTACAGGCGGCCGCTGGCGGCGAAGTTCACATCGCCGGTCAGGCTGTGGCTCATCTGCAGTGAGGTGTTGAACTGGCTGTTGCTAAAATTGATATCCAGCGAACCGCCGTTAACGGCCATGGCCGCGACGCCGCTGTCTGAATGATAAAACGCCTGCGCACTGGCCAGGTCAAAACTGACCGGGCCCAGGCCACGATCAACCCTTTCGCCGCCGTTGCCATCACGGAACAGAAGATAGTCGCTGCCGCCAGGTATGGTCACATCGCGACCGGTCTGGGCATCAGCCATGGCAACGGTAATACGCTCCTGCTCAGCCTGACCCTCACTCCAGCGGCCCCAGATCAGATTGCGCTCGGCCAGACTGGTCCCGGCAATTGCCGTTTGCGGCGTAAAATCAACCAGCTGCGGTGCCGGTGGCTCGGGCCTGGACGGCTCCGGCTGGGGCTGTGGGGCGACATTCGCGGCTTCGTCCTTGACGCGCTGCGAGGTCACGCTTTCCAGGTAGATACCGGTGCCGGCATTCTTGTCGTCGGCGTTGCCCTGCACATCGTTGATGGCAAGCTGCACTTCCTCTTCCATCATGCCGGGACCACGCTCGACCACCGCAGGCAACAGGCGCGGCGCGGTGCTGCTGCCTTCCAATTCAATGACCTGCAAAGAACTGCCGGTCAGCTCCACGGCATTGACCAGGCAGGGGCCAAAGGAATCGGCACTGCAATCACTGGAGAAGGGCGCCATGACAATCACGCCTTCATTGACCAGGGCGCGCACGGCACGGGGCGTGGCACTGACCACAAAATCGGTACCACGCACGCCGATGGCGGCAATCGGCGTATTCAGGCGGAAGCGGTCACGCGCCGAGCTGGCGCCGTGCCCGGAAATGGAGCGGGTAATGCCTTCTTCCAGATTCAGTTTGATGGTAGACAGGGCCGGCTGGTCGGCATTGTAGTCGTACTGCACGATTTCCAGGCGGCTGTCGGGACGGACGCTGACCAGCGCCTGGTCAACAAAACGGATATGGACGTGGCCGTTGGCTTCGGTGAGAATACGATCGGTCGCGCGGATCTCGGTGCCCGGCGCCACGGCATGCCGGCCGCTGTCCGAAATCAGCCAGGCCTTGCCCAGCACCAGACTGACTTCGCCGACGGCAGGCTGCGCAGTCTCGATCGTCAATGGCGCAGATTCCTGGGCGACAGCCACAGATTGCCCAGCCAGTGGCATTGCCACCACCAGCATTGTCATCAAAGCGTTATAAAGGCCTGATTTAATCGGTTTCTGTATCATCGGGTCAGTCCTGTCCAAGCGTGAAGGTAAGCCTACCCCAACAGACCGGCAAAGCGAGTGATTGCGGTCACACCGGTCTCAAGTTCTCGTCATTTGCCCCATATTTGCTATTCAGCATCAACTTACTATAATGAGCCGGAACGTATAAAACGCCCGTCTCATAACGGTTTGCGCCCAACGCAGGGCCTCACGACAGAGAATGCCACATGCAGGTCACGCCAGAGCTTCTGGGCACCTTCCCTGGTCTGAAGCCACTGCCACAAGCCACGCTGGTTCATCTTGCGCAGCAGTCCAGTGTGCGCAAATTCGCCCGCCGTGCGGTGGTGCTGAATGCCGGCGTGCGCGAAGAATGCGTGTGTTTTTTATTTGAAGGCCGCCTGCAGGGCGTTGATTTTACAATAGATGGTCGCGAAGTGGGACTGTATTTTGTGGAGCCGGGCGACTTTTGCGGCGAACTGGGAATGTTTGACCATGGTCCACAGCCTGAATTTGTCATCGCCCTGACCGCGGCGGTGGCGGTGTTTGTGCCCATGGACAGTCTGCGCGAGGTGTCGCTGCAGGCGCCGATTTTACTGAACATGCTGGGCGAACGGCTGGCGGCGCGGGTGCGGCAGATGACGCGCCAGCGCTCGTTGCTGGGCCTGCCCAACATCAGCCAGCGCGTGTGTTGCCAGTTATGGATGCTGGTACCGGCGCGGGCGCAGGAAACCCTGCAGGACACCGTGATCCTGAACCCGCCAACACACATGGAAATCGCCATCATGCTGAGCCTGAGCCGGGAATCGGTAAGCCGGGTATTCCAGATCCTGCAAACCCGGCAGATCGTCAAGCGCGATGGCCCGAGCATGTTGCTGATTACCGACACTGGCGCGCTGAAGCAACTGGCCGAAGGTGTTGAAGAGCTCTGATTGGCGAACCGCAGCGCTGGTGCCGGCAAGGATCGGCAGCTCGTGAGCGCTGGTTAGTAAATCGTTCCCATCACGGTTATAATCCGCCGAATCATGGACCGGTCGTGGCCTCCGGGGTTGAAACCCTGCCGGTTACCCCCAACATAGTGCTGATCGCTTGATGGCCGGTTCCCATTTCAACAGACTGACCTGCTGTTATCCACACGCAAGCACGGATGAATGACTAAAACACAATGAATAAACCCAAAAGCTCCGTCACCTACCCCGAACTGTACGACGCCATGAAGTCCGTGCGCCGGTATTTCCTGTACGCCGGCCTGTTCAGTGCTGCCGTCAACATTCTGATGCTGACCCCCATCATCTACATGTTGCAGGTGTATGACCGGGTGATTTCCAGCGGCAGCTACTCGACACTGCTCATGCTGACATTGCTGATGGTGTTTCTGACCATGGCCATGGGCGGTTTCGAATGGGTACGCTCAATGATCCTGACCAGCGCCAGCAACAAGATAGAGCTGCAACTGCGTGAACGCGTTTTTAACGCCACCTTCAAAAATGCGCTATTGTCGGGCAACAACAACTCCGCGCAACCGTTGAATGATCTGTCCGGATTACGCCAGTTTATGACCGGCAACGGCCTGTTTGCATTTTTTGATGCGCCCTGGTTCCCGATCTATGTGGCCATCATGTTTGTCTTCCATTTCTGGTTTGGTGTGGTGGCCATCATCGCCGGCATCGTTATGGTAGTGCTGGCCTGGGCCAACGACAAAGTCACGACCAAACGTCTTAAAGAAGCCAATGCCAAGGCCAACCGGGTTAATGCCCAGGTTGCGGGCAGCATCCGCAACGCCGAGGTTATCGCGGCGATGGGCATGACCGCCGACATCCGTCGCGAGCAGGAGAAAAGTTCCGATGAGGTACTGGGCCTGCAGACCGATGCCAGCCGCGCCGCCGGGGTATTGACCAGTA
>CAJXPR010000044.1 GCA_913058135.1 uncultured Gammaproteobacteria bacterium | reverse complement strand
TCTACACAGAGTAGATCGTCGGCAGCGTCAGATGTGTATAAGAGACAGGCGTAGAACAGGCCATAAACCGGCTGGTCTTTTTCCACCTGTACAGGTGTGCCGGTGGAGCCAGAGGAGCTGCTGGTAATGATGCGCTCCGGTGCCATCTCCGGGGGGCGGGCGCGCATCTGCTCAAACTGTTGTTGCAGGTCCTCGCGCCCGAGTATCGGCATCGCATCCAGCAGTGCCCGCACATTGTCTGACGTTATGCGGGCGGGCTGTGCCGGCTGTGACCATTCGTGACCGGGGGTTTGCGCCACCTGATAGGCCGCTTTGCCCAGCCGGTGGCGCCAGAACGGGGAATAGCGGTAGGCATGATTGAGCAGCGCGACCAGTGCCTGGTTCTGATAAATCAGCAAGTCAGTATCTGTGGCAGTTTCCAGTGCTCGCAGGCGGTCGACATGACGCAGCAGGAGTGCGCGCTGCGCCGTGGGTTTGGTATTGGGCGGGGAATGCATCGTCATCCGCGAATAATACAGTATCTGTACTAAAGTTCTTGTTCACGTCGCCGCTACGCTGCGCGGCTGCATTGCCTTTCCCGTCCCGCGCTATTTCCCAAGGCCATAATCTTTATGTCGATACTTCCGGCGTCGTTCAACGCCAGTGCTGTGACCGCCAGTGAGCAAACCAATCTTATCGTCAATAAAATCATTCTGTTGGCAACCGGCGCTCCGGGCGACAGCGATATTCGTGACTACCTTAACGGGCTGTATTTGCAAAATGACAGCTGGACTGATGTGGCTGTGGTCATCGACGACTACATGAATTCACTGTTGGCAAGATCGGACAACGGCATCCCGGGCCTGATCCAGGACATGGCGCGGCAGGCATTCGGGGCGCAGTTGTCACTGGCTGACGCCGAAGTGGTCACCAATGACTTCCTGGCCAGGGGCATAGACTCGTGGTCGGGGCTGTTCGCCTGGCTGATCGACAACACGGGCGGCGACTCCGGCAGCGAAACAGGCAGTGTCTGGCATAATCGCGCTCTGAGTGCCAACAAGTTTACTGATCTGCTGGATAGTCTGCACAAACGTGATGACTACAACGGATCACAGGCCTTGGTGGCTGCGCGGGAGTGGCTGGATGGCATTGGCGCCAGTGATGACTCGACACTTGCCGCACAGCAGTCGGCCGCTGAGCTGATCGCACGTTTTGCTGATGGCAAGGTGAAAGGCACGGCGATCGATGGTTATGTTTCTGGTGCCACCATTTTTATCGACGTTAACGGCAACGGTGTCCGTGATGCCGATGAGCCGTTCACCGTCACCGATGCCAATGGCGATTTTGTTTTTGCCGGGGATGTTTTGCCTGCCGGTGCGCTGATCGGTTCTGGCGGCACTGACCTGGCGACCGGGGAGCCATTTGCAGGCCGGATGACGGCTCCTGCCGGATCGGGCGTCATCAGTCCGCTGACCACGCTTGTGCAGCAGATGCTGGCCAACGAACCGGGGCGTTCGCAGGCCGATGTTGAAGACCTCATCTTTACCGCGCTGGGTATTCCGCGGGTGGACCTGTCCTCTTTTGACCCCATCAAAACCAGCCTTGACAGTACACTGTCGCGTGCAGCACAGGTCAATGCCGCGAAGATACAGGCGGTGACCTCGCAGTTGGTCAATGTGCTGAGCGTGTCGGCGGCGGTAAATGAAAAGCTGGCACCCGGCACTGGCGGTGACAGCCATTCGATGGCAGCACTGGCGTCGGTTTTGCTGCAGGCCTCGACAGAGGGCCGCGTGCTCAATCTCAGCAGCGCCGGGACAGTGGCCATTGTGGTCAGGGCCGCGGCGCAAAATGCCGGCGTAGGCAGCGATCAGAACGCATCGTTGACCCAGCTCTCGGAGGAGGCTGGGCAGACAATGCAGGGCGTTAATGGCAAGACCCAGGCGTCCGTAGATGCACTGGTAGGCAATCCGAATGCAAGTGTTGTGGATGCTTTGTCGGACATGTACAAGCTGCAGAAGCTGACACAAACCCAGGTGGCGCCGGAGTTTCTTGCCGATGATGGTCGCAATACGCAAAATCTTGGTGAGCGGTACAGCGGCAGCAATCTGGACACGGCTGTCAGCACTGTGCAAGCGGGCAACCTGACCGCCGATACGCCAACCAGTAACGGCAATGTAACGATGCCGGCGCCGCCTGCTCCCGTACCTGAAATTTTACCCGCGCCGCCGTCAGCACCATTGCTGGCCCTGGTAGCTGATACCGGTACACAAAATGATGACCTGGTCACCAGCAATGGATCAGTATCTGTGACCGGGCTGGGGGGGAACAGCTGGGAATACAGCCTGAACGGCACCACATGGACCGCCGGTACGGGGAGCAGCGTTGCGGTTGAAGGTGAAGGTTCAAAGACTGTTTTTACCCGGCAGACTGACGGTGACGGGCAAGGCAGTCCGACATCTCAGTTGACCTTTACAGTTGATACCTCCGCGCCAGAGGGTCTGGGTATTTTACTGCATGAGGATACCGGAGCCAGTACGTCGGACAAAGTCACCAGCAATGGTCGGATAAATTTTGCGCTGGCTGATCTGGAAGGCGATGCCTCCTGGCAGTACAGCCTGAATGGCACGGACTGGCTGGCGGGCGTTGGCACCAGTGTCGATGTTGAAGGCGATGGCGCCAGAACCGTTTCGGTTAGGCAAACCGATCTGGCGGGCAATGTCAGTGCCGTGTCGTCGGTGAGTTTTATACTGGATACAACAGCGCCGGCGGCATTGGGCGCGGCATTGCATCAGGACACCGGCGACAGTGCCTCTGATAACGTCACCACCGATCGAGTAGTGGACTTTGCGCTGGCCGCTCTGGAAGACGATGCCAGTTGGCAGTACAGCCTGGACGACGGTGCTAACTGGATTGCGGCTACGGAGAACCAGCTTAGTGCCACGGCGCCGGAGGGCAGCGGCGACAAGACGGTGTCGGTGCGTCAGATTGATCAGGCAGGCAATGTGGGCGCCACCACTTCGGTCAGTTTTACCCTGGATAATTCGCAGCCGTTGTTTACGGCGCTACCCGAAATGACCTCAGGGACAGCATTCTCTGTGCAGGTGAACGAAGCGGTGACCGCAGGCCTGTATCGGGTGTCGGACAATACGCTGATCGGTGACGTCACTGCGGTCGCCGCCAATACAACGACAAGTATAACGGTGGCCGGGCAGCCTACAGTGACTCATGCCTATTTCCGTATTACCGATGTTGCCGGGAATAGCCGCGTGGCAACGGTCACGGGCGCTATTCAGGGCGAGTTTAATGTCACTACGGCTGATATTCGAGTGATACTTGGCACCGATGGCAACGACACCCTTTCCGGCATCAATGACACCGTCAATATGATTTTCGGTTTTGCTGGTGATGACGAATTGCGCGGCGGTCGTGAATTGACGAACTGGATTGACTTCCTGCATGGCGGTCCGGGCAATGACCGCTTCATGGCCAACAACGGTTACCGGGAAACGATGTACGGCGGCAGCGGGGACGATTATTACGAAACGGACAACAGTCTTGATATAGTCCTGGAGTTGGCCGACGGGGGGACGGATGAATTGGCGAGGCAGAACGACGCCTCCTTCGGGGTCCTGTCCAACAATTTCGAAAAGCTGACCTTTCTCGGCAATGCGTCGGGCCGCACGCTTACCGGCAATGCGTTGGACAATGTCATTGTCGGTGGCAGTGCCGATGACACCATCAATGGAGGTGGCGGCAACAACACTATCACCGGCGGGGGTGGAGCGGATATTATCAGTGGCGGAGAGGGCGCGGACACTTACATTTATACCAATGTCTCTGACTCACGCATAACAGATATCGCGACTGTCGCGAGCGGTTTTGACAAGGTGACGGTGACGCAGGGTGACGTATTTGACTATGTCCTGGACATTACCTCATTCAGAACAGAGCTCTATTATGTGGGGCAGGCTCCTCAAATCAATGGTGATCAACTGATCATCCAACTGGATCAGTACTATGCGGATGTTACCGCTCGGGCTACGACGGGTGTCTACGGTATGGCCGTCAGCATCGGCAACCAGCAGAAATTCCTGATCATTGACGCCGACCAGAATCGCGAGATTACCAGCGACGATCTGATCATCGAGATCATTGAAGTCACCGGTATCACCAACCATTCCACGCAATTGTCCCTGGTCAACGGCAATTTGAGCTTCGGGTTCTCTGAGTCGGTATTCGGTTAAAGGGAACGTTACGGAAGCAAGTGCTCGTAGCGTTGATCAGTGAGCATGCGCAGAAAGGCGCTGAGGGCGTCCAGCTGCCGTTCGCTCAGGGGGAAGCCGCCGCGAAGTTTGTCGGTGGCGATGCCGTCGGGGTTATTGGCATCGGCCCAGGTCTGACCTGTTTCGGGATTGAGCTGGCCGCTGTGGCCGCTTTCGTTAAAGTGGTTGTAGAAGCGCATGACGGTGTCCAGTTCGCTGAACGCGCCGTTATGCATGTAAGGGGCGGTGACGGCGACATTGCGCAGGCTGGGGATCTTCACGCGGCCGTTGACGTCGTCGTTGTCGAAGGTGTCGCCGAGGGCGGGATTCAGGGCCAGGCCGGCGTCGCGGAAATCTTCGCCCATGCCGTTGCGCGTCAGCAGTGTTCTGTTGATCGGCGTACCGATGTTTTCGTAACGATGATTGGTAAATGGCTCGCCCGGGGCATAGGCGGTGCTGGCAGCCTGGTGGCAGGTGGCACAGTTGGTGAATCCTGGCGAGAAAAAAAGCCCCATGCCCACGACTTCCTGCGTCGTCGGGGTGATCTCCCCGGCCACAAAGCGGTCGTAACGCGAGTCGTAGCTGTTAAAGACCTCGCTGCGCAGATAGGTGGACAGGCTGTCGGCGATGCTGGTCAGCACGTGGGCTTCCTGCGCTGCGTTGGGATTGCCGACACTCAGAAAGGTCTGATAACGCTCGTTAGCGGCGACCCGCGCCACCAATTCACTCAGGTCAGTCAGCGCCATCTCACGTTCATTGATAAACGGTGTCAGCACCTGATCTTCCAGCCTGGCTTCACGTCCGTCCCAGAAGAACCCGCCACGAATACTGTCGGCGGGTTTAGCGGTCAGTTGGGTGGGTGTGCGGTGCTGGGAAACAACAGGCGTTTGCGAAGTATCGTGCAGGGTAAAGATAGGCGTTGTTGCAACGTAGGTCAGGGACGGGGCATTGCGGTGCCCGAGGGAGCTGCCGTCCGAGCCGACAGAGGCGCCGGCGCCGGTGGTCAGCGACCGGGGATCGGCGAATGCGCGTCCCGGGTCGTGACAACTGGCGCAGGCCTGATTGCCATGGCGCGACAGAGAGGTGTCAAAAAACAACGCTTCACCGAACGCCTGTTGCTGCGCCGTGGTCAGCGACACCGGTTGCAGCATTGATGTCGCCGCCTCCGGTGCCTTGCTGGCGGAGGCATCCTTCAATTCAAGCAGCTCCTTGCGGGCCTGTACAACATCATCCAGACGGTTGCGTCGGTGTTCGCTGACTTCCGTTTCGGTAAATGGCTGCGGTGCATCAGCGGCGGCAAAGGTGCGCAGCATCCAGTTCAGCACCTCGGCCAGATCACCATCATTGAGCGGCGAATGCGCGGCGCCGGGTACCCGCATCAGGTAAGAGCGACCCTCAGGGAAACTGGCGAAGTAGCCCAGGTCCTCATTAAGGTCAGGTACCACGTCGCCCATGCCAGAGCCGTCCTCGATATGACAGCCACTGCAGTGCAGCAGGTAGTTGAACTGTGGTGTTGCCGCGCCTGCCGTCGCCGAAGCGAGGGACAGGCACAGCAAGGTCAGCGCCGCGAGGCGATCAAGGAAGGTCGTTGCTGTCGCCATGACCGATCACCAGTGCCAGCGTGCAATGATAGGCGTGGCTGGTAGAGCCAAAACACCACAGCACGTTGTTGGATTTGGACGGGAAGTAGACCGGACGATCGCCTTCCGAGCGTGAACAGCCGCAACCACCACAGCTGCCCTTGCCACAACAGTCGTTGTAGGATATCAGGTAGTTGCGGCCATCGGTCGGGTTATGGCAGGAGCCGACCCAGGCCACGGTGGCAGTCTGTGATCCAGGCGGGCAGGTGGTCAGTGTGCCGCCGCAGCAGCTGCACAACGAACCGCTGAATGCGCAGTAGCGCCAGTAGTCACAGCTCAGGGTGTCACCCATCTCCTGGATATCCTGTACGCCGTTAACCGGCGCGTTGTTGCCGGGCGGCGGGAACGGCGTGGGGGTACTGGCGTTACTGGTCTGCGCCGAAGCCCGCGACATCGGCAGTACGGGCAGAGCGCCCATACCGGCCATGAGCACACCAAAGCGGCCCAGGAAGGAACGTCGGGAGGTTCGAGCCGCCAGCATCCGAATGGCGCCGGTGGTGACCGAGTCCAGATCTTTGATCATTTGTGAAATCAGTTCTTGACGGGTACTCATGATGCACTCCCTTCCAGATGACCTTTTTTGACCAGATAATCCTGAATTGACTCGTAACCGCTTTGCATGGCGGTGACCAGCGACTCCAGGTGTTCGCGGCTGTTGACCAGACCCTTGGAGCGCAGCGCGCCGGTCTCGTCGATCAGGACGGCGTAAGGCAATTTGCCCACTTCAAACCGCATACCCAGCTCCAGTGAAACGATGTAGGGGTAATCCTGCAGTTTCATCTTTTCGATGTACTGCAGGTGAGTCTCTGCCTGCCCGCCATCGCTGCCGAAGATCAGGTCGACGTTGTCGCTAAGTGCCATGCTCTTGGCAGTTGGCACCAGCTCCTTGCATATCGGACAGGTAGGCGAGACAAACAGCAGCAGTTGCGCCTTGCGGGCACTGACGCCGTTGGCGGAGGCGCCGATGGCTACCGCTTTGCCATGGATGTCAGGGATCGACATGTTGGTGATTTTCTCGCCCAGCTTGGGGCCGGCGGTTGTCATCAGCGCCCCGGCCGGTGCCAGTCGGGTATGCAGGATGCCAATTTGACGGGCCAGTGCGATAACGGCAAATATCAAAGCCAGTACCACGAGCGTCAGTAGAATCAATGTAGCTGCCAAAGCGTTGCTCATGGCCTTACTCCTTATCTGTCAGTAGGGTGTGATTACGGGAAAGCTGTTCAAACAGGCTATAGCTGAGCGAACAGGCGGCCACAAAAAGCACCGCGAACAGCATGTCGAGCATGCCCAGCGGACGGGTGGCTACCGGTGCGACCAGCAGCAGGGCACCAACGGTCAGTACGATGTTGCGCAGCAACAGCAGACCGGACAGCGCCTGTGGGGTGTCGCCACAACCACAATCGATCTGGGAGCGTCCACGGCTGAGGTTGATACCCATGGCCAGTGCATACATGGCCAACAATGTAGCAGCCATGACTGCACCAAACGGACGGGTGATGGCAAACAGCAGGCTGGCGGCCACCGCGGTCTCGACCCAGGGCAGGATGCGTGCCACGGGTGTCACCAATGACTCCGGCAGGATGCGATAGGCAGCCAGCTGTGCTTCGAAACGGCGCCTGGCACTGATTTTGTGCCGCGCAGCCAGCAGGAACAGCAGGGCCAGTGAGGTGGCAATGACGACAGTTACCAATGGATCAATCATCATTGCAGTCCTTCATACAGTGCCTGTATGGTGCCCGAAACGTTTTCAACGGTGCGCAGCAGGCGGCCCGTGCGTGGGTCACGCACTTGCAGACCTTCGCTGGTGGCCAGTACCATCAATGGATCATCACCGGGGGTCAGCAGCACACCGCGGGCAGTCACATCTTCACCCAGTTCGATGCGAATGCCTCGGTTGCCGGTCAACATGTTGTAGACCCAGACTTCGGTGCCAGCTTTCTCGAAGGTTTCCTGGCCCCCACCTTCATGCATCAGAGTGACCAGCAGGGCTTCACCATCATGGTATGCGAAAGGCTGATAGCTGCCGATGCGCCAGTTGTCATCAGGTCTTGGCATGACGCCATTGACGTCCGCAACGCCATCTGACTCGGGATTGATGTCGAAAGGCTCGGATACCTGAAGCGTGTCGCCCACCAGGGAGACCTTGCGCAGCAGACCCTCGAAGGACATGAACATCCAGCCGTCAGCGGCGGGCACCGAATAATCGTAGACCGGATCAGCAAATACGTCGAAGAACGACGTGCTCTGAATTCGTCGGGTTTCCTGGCCGGCGTTATTCACCTGGATGTATTGTGCGGTACCGTCACCGCAAACAGAGATCCAGCCCTGTGCTTCCGGGTAGATGCCTGAGCAACTGGGCAGGGACACTTCGCCGACAAAGGTTTCGGATTCGACATCGACCAGGCTGACGGAGGTGGCAGGTGTAATGTTCCAAACGCCGGCAAAGCGATCATTGATCAGCCCCATCATGCCCGGGTGGCCGATGCCGGCCGCGCGTGCAGGGATTTCCACTTCGCTGATTGCGGTGGCGGAGGCGACGTCGTAAATCTGTACCACATCCGTTCGCTCCCCCAGGCTGCCGCGGGAGTAGTAGCTGCCGTAGGCATATAACAACCCGGCATTCATCCGTGGTGCCAGGGCGGGTGAGAATGAAGACACCAGAAGTGTGCCGCCAATGACGCCTTCGTCGGCGTCAACCAGGAAGACGGTGTCACCACGACGAACTGTCACCCAGTGTTGGTCGAATCCTTCAATAACGCCGACTTCGCCGACGACGGAATCCCATTGTGCGTTGACTGCGCCACTGGCGGCGAGCGCCGCAGTCAGTGCAGAAGCCATTGCAAGAGTACGTGTTTTCATTTGTCACCCCGTTGTCTGCCGAGTTCAGTTGCCTTGTTGGTTTGAATTTCCGAGTCTGGGCCAGCGTCAGTCTGAATCATGTTTTTCTCGCTCTGTTGGGGACTGCAGGTTTTTTGCACTACATCAAGTCGCTGTTGTGTCATGCGGCACCACATTGAGGCGCCATCGCTGGCCAAACCCTGTGTTCTCCGGGTGTGGCGTGCGTTTCCCAATGGCTATTGCAACATCAATGCCGATTCTCTGGCTGTGCCGCGCATGACGTAATAACCTCAGTCGTTTGACGTAGGGCGTTGCTCAGCGGAACAAGTTGTCTGGCATAGTTGTGTGAACGACGACTGAAACGGATGGAGATCGGACGCTGTACCTGCACGGCGCTGAAGGTGGCTACCGGACGCCGGGTTTTGTGGGGGGTCAGGCAGGCCGGCTGGAAGACCAGTCCGGCAGCGTCGAGCAGCTCGCGGATGCGGCATTGCGGGTCATCCACCAGTGCGGCATGATCAACCACGTGGATGGCGCTGGCATGACGGGCCTGCCACATCTCGACGATGTGGACGTGATGACGATAGTAATGACCGATGTCCGCGAGCCGGTGCGCGCAGGGCCAGTCCTTGGCGAATTTGTGACGGTAAATCGAGAAGCCGACGTCCAGAGGCTCGCGCCGGGTATAGATGATGGGTGAGTCGGGAAACAACAGGCGAATCAGGCCGATGGACCTGAAGTTCAAAGGCTGTTTGTCGACGATGTGGGTTTTGCCCGCAGTGGTCGGCAGCGCCGCCAGGTAACGTGCCCGCCAGGCACCTGCCTGATGCCGCACCAGGTTACGGGCCGCCTCAATGCCTTGCTGTCGTGCCACAGCCATCAGGGTTTCATGGATATCGTACAGAGTCGGCAGCTCCCCGGCACCATGAACATCAGGGTGCGAGGCGAGGATTGATTCCACCAGGGTGGTGCCTGATCGCGGCATGCCTACGACAAAGATCGGGCAGGGGTGGTCAGCTGACCAGGTGTCTGGTGTTGCAACCAGGTCGTTGAATATGTCCGGCAAAAGCGCCAGTTCGCTTTCAATGAGTGCAGGTTGATAGACCAGACCTTCCTGTTCGGAGATCTGGCGGTTTATCTCGTTGCCTTTGATCAAGGCTGCAAAGGCCTGTTCGTACTCATTGCGGCGATCGAGCGCATCGCCCAGGGTAAATCCCAGCATGACCCGGTACTCCGGATGCACGGCGGGGTTGTCAAACAGTTGTCTGATGACATCGACCTCGGCATCGCTCAGCTTGCCTTCACACAATGCGCCAAGTTCAACGTAGGCTGTCGCAAATCCGGGGCGTGCAGCGATGGCGCGCCGGCAGTAGTCTTCTCCGAGTTGCAGATCGCCGGTCAGGTGATGCAGTCGACACAGGCTGTACAGAAGCTCTGCCGAAGCTGGCCCCATTTGCTGTGCTGCGTCGAGGTAGTCCCGCGCCTGACCGTAGTCGTGTGCGGCGATGGCAAGGCGCGCGGCACTGACCCGATGTGCAGGATCGTCAGGTACCAGCCGCAACACCTGCGCATAAGCATTAATGGCCTCGGTAAAACGCGATTCCTCAAAGTGGGCACGGGACAGCGACTGCCAGGCTTCTACAGAGGAGGGCTGCGCCTGTGTCCAGCGTTGCGTGATCCCCAGCAGGTGCTGCCAGTTGCGATCCCGCACAGCCTGCCCGACCGACGTCTGCCATGTCTGGTTGCTGTGCGGGTCCACCTGATCAGCTTTGGTCATCATACGACCCATTCTACTCTCGCCCCGCCCGGCGACTAACGAAACGGATTGAGGTTGCTCAATGATTCAAAGTCCGCTGACACGCCCAGGTAGGCAACGCGCCCTCTGGGACCGACCGGTAAATTCAGGTAGCTGGGATCGGGTTCCTGTTTGGTCAGGTTGTTGATACCGCCGTATACTTCAAAGCCGTTGCTGAAGTTGTAGCTGCCCTGAATATCGTGCACGGTGACCGGCTCGGTCTTCAGGAAATCGGAGATATCCGGCTGTCGGGCCAGCTGCTCGTCATCATAGATATTCAGCGCACTCTGGTAGCGGAACCGGTAGGATACCGACAGCGGACCACGGTACCAACTGGCGTTAAAGTTGGCGACCCACTCGGGCGCCTGCTGGCCAAGCAAGGTATCGACCATGCCAGCCTCTTCAACCTGCCTGGGTTCTACAGTTGGCTGTGTTTTAAGTGACTGAAGGTAAGTGCCATTGACTGACAGCGCCAGAGAACCCACATTGCCCAGGTCGATAGGGTAGTTGAGGCTGAAATCGACGCCGGAGGTATACAGATTACTGACGTTCACGGGGCGCTGCTCCAGATCGACGATGACTCCGATCAGAGCACCGTCAGTAGACCGCGTGAACAGCTCGCAGAATGCGTTGTTGGTTGTTGGCTGGTCGTAGCACCGTTCGACAATTTCGTCATCGCTGGGGTAGAGCACGCCCTGTGACATATCGATTTCCCACCAGTCTACCGCAGCCACCAGACCCGGCATCCAGGAGGGGGTATAGACAAGGCCCAGGGTCTGGGTGTTACTGGTTTCCTCGGCCAGGTTGGGGTTGCCACCACGCACACCGGGGCGACCCACTGGTGACGCAGAAACGAAGGTGTCCGGGTCCAGGCCCAGCGCAGCGATTTCTGCCCGGCAGTTGGCCACTGTGTTAGCGGTCTGTGAATTCAGGTTGGCCGCTTCACAGGGATCCTCCGGTCTGAACGAGGACTGGTTCTCCGGCTCGAACAGTTCTGCCAGGTTCGGCGCTCTGACTGATTCGCTCAAAGACCCGCGTACAATCACACTGTCGTTCAGCGCCCAGTTGAGGGCGACGCTGTAGGCCGTGGTTTCGCCAATCGTGGACCAGTCTGAATAACGGAAGGCACCGTCTACCCGCAGGCTTTGCACAAATGGACCCAGATCCTGCAACAGCGGCACTGACACTTCCGTGAAGGCTTCCGAGACATCATAGGATGAGCTGCTGGGTCGGGTGAAATCCAGGGGGGTCAGGCCGTTGGGATTACTGCGCAAACGGTCGGGGGTATTGGAAATCTTTTCTTCGCGGTATTCGCCGCCAAACACAAAGTCTATGGGACCACCGGCCAGTGCCAGGCCCAGACCGGAGGTGTCACCGGAGACAAAGGCGTTGAACACGGTCTGCTCGGATTCACCCTTGCTGACGATGGGCGAACCGGCATTGGTGATGAACGACTGCGCAGGCCCGTTGGGGTCGTTGGGATTGATTTGCCCGGGCGTGAAATAATATTGCGTTCCGTCCAGGAAGGGGTTGAAGGGCACGCAGCCGCTGTTGGGACCGGGCGTGAACGTCATGTTGGCCGGGTCACCCCAGACACCGGGATTCCACGGCGACACCACTGAATCGTGCGCTGGCACTGCCGACGGGTCGAGGTTGGAGCGGCAGGTGGGTTGTCCGGTGGCCGGATCGGTGACCGCGTCCAGTGCTGCAAAGTAACGGTCTTCCAGACGCTGGTTGCTGAGTCGCGCGGTGACTTCGGTGATGCCGTAGTTGGCCGATGCCTCGTAGCGCAACCAGTCGGTAATATCGCCGCGGAAGCCGGCCACCAGTCGGGTCGTGTCGCGGGTATTGTCGTTCAGTGAGCGCATCTCCAGGTCGTCACGGGCCAGGTTGATGCTGGAGTCCTGAACACCTGCCAGCACCGCATCAAAGGCATCCGGAATGAACGGGTTGTCCAGGCTCAGCTCAAGCACGGTGGTGAATGATGAGCTGCGCGGGTTGACTGCATCAGTGCGCACGAATTTGAATTCAGTGAAGGCGGTGTGGTTCTCATTAAGGTCGTACCGGCCATTCAGGTTGAATGAATGCGTTTCCAGCTCCGGCACCAGTGATGAGGAAAAGTATGCCGTCGGTGTGCCATCGCCGCCCAGGTGAGCAAAGCCGGAGGTGGGCTGGCCCACTTCAAAAGGTGTGCCATCGGCAGACAGCGCAATGGGGGACGGATAGGTAAGAGCTTCGCCAGTGGCCGGGTCGGTGCCAAGAATATCGTAGCGGCCATCGGGCGCCGTGTAGGTGAAGTTCCTGGATCCCGGTGGTGTAAGTGTTCGGTCCGGCACGTTGGGATCGTCTATCTGGCGATATTCGGCCGGGTTGTTGTTGATGTACTGTCGGCCGGTGATGCCGTAGTCGCGGTCCTTGGTTTCCAGTCTTTCCTGTTTGCGGTATTCGTAGCTTGAGGTGATATTGCCGCGACCACCGTCGAAATTGGTGCCAAACACAAACGAGGCGAAGAAATCTTCAGCATCGCCTTCGTCCGACATGCCGCCCTGGGTCCTGACCGCGACCCCTTCAAAGTCATCCTTGAGGATGAAGTTGACGGCGCCCGACACTGCATCGGCCCCGTAAACGGCGGATGCCCCGCCGGTCAGTACATCCACCCGTTCGATCAGGGCAATCGGAATGGTGTTGGTGTCGACCAGTGGTTCACCGGTTGCCAGGGCACTCACATGACGGCGGCCATTGACCAGGGTCAGGGTGCGATTGTTGCCCAGGTTGCGCAGGTTCAAGGCGTTGACGCCGACCTGAGAGCCGCCGTCCGTGCCCTGGGTTTCGAAGGAACCTGAAGAGCCTACCAATGCGCCGACTTCGCTGATGAAGTCTTCGATGTTGGTGCTGCCCGATTGCTCAAGTTGTTCGGCGCCCAGTGACAGAACAGGTGCGGAGTAGTCGCCTTCAAAACGTGTGATACGTGATCCGGTGACGACCACTTCTTCGAGCTGTGGCTGATCGGCACCGCTTTGTGCGTACAGCGTGGAAGCCACCGGAAACAGCGCCATGGTGATCGCTGCGGAGAGCATGTTGGCTTTGTGTGGAATACGTTTTCTGCTGTTGTGGGCTGGCATCTTTTTAATCCTCACGTGCGCTTTGGTTGCAAAAAATTCGCGTTATGGATGGAGCATGGCCAAACGTTCACATGAGGATTGGCATTATTCGTGCCAAGGTTTTTGCTAATCTTGAGTGCGCAGATTCGGTGCACAAAAATGGCAAACGTGAGGTACAGAACGGAATGCCGTCATCGTTATGTCAAGATGACGTTAATTAACAATAAAAATTGTTTCGGGCGTTTTAGCGCAGCGGTTGGCAAAGTGCTGTCGGCACTGTTATGTTGCGCGCGCACTGGTTTGCCAGCGATGGCCGCACATTTTTCGTGCGGGGATTATTGGGGCTCTGTGCGCCCCCGGCTGGTGCAGCGCGCACCTAAATGGTCTATAAAAAGAAGAAAGGGAGCTCTTGTTATGCGCAATATCATTATTGGTGCTGATGGCACCTGGAACAAACCGGACCAGGTGGACCGGCAGCGGCAGGTACCGAGCAATGTGGTGAAGGCGGTGCGGGCGGTGATGGACAGGTCGCCGCAAATCGAGCAGGTGCGCTATTACGATACCGGCGTGGGCACAGCGGGCCTGGTGGATAAATGGTGGGGCGGCATGGCTGGCAACGGTCTGTTTGGCAATATGCGCAAGGCTTACGCATGGTTGCTGACCGAGTATCGGCCCGATGACCGGCTGTTTCTGTTTGGCTTCAGCCGGGGTGCGTTTACGGTGCGCAGCCTGGCGGGCATGCTGGGAGTGTGCGGCATTCCGCCATGCCGGGATCTTTGCGCCCCGGAGGGTGGCAGCCAGACGATTGACAGGGCGGTGGTCGAAGAAAAAGCCATGGCCATTGCCGCCGAGGCCGCGAAGGTCTATCGCCTCCACGATGCCGATGAGCGCCGGCGGGCGGGGCAGGCCTTTCGGGCCAAATACCAGTCCTTGCCCGGTGATGTGCATTTTCTCGGGGTGTGGGACACGGTGGGGGCCATGGGGCTGCCCACCAAAGGCCCGCTGGGTTGGCTGACCCGCTCAAGGCACCGTTTTCATGATGTCTGCCTGGGCGAGAACGTGCGGCATGCCTATCATGCGCTGGCCATCAACGAGCGGCGCGCCCCCTTTGAGCCTTCGCTGTGGAAGCCGCCATGCCCGCCGCAATGCGAAACGGTTGAGCAGGTGTGGTTCGCCGGCGTGCACTCCAATGTCGGCGGCGGTTATGCTGATGCAGGATTGTCTGATCAGGCCCTGTTGTGGATGCTGGAAGCGGCCGGCCGTCACGGTCTGGTACTCGATCCGCACTACCTGAAGCAGCGCATTGACGCGAATGTGTTTGGTGAGCTGCGCGACTCGCTGTCTGCCATGTACAAGACACCGCTCACCGGCATGCCGCGGTTACGCAAAATAGGTACCGGGGCGCTGGGGGAAGCCATCCATCCCAGCGTGTTCCGGCGCTGGCGGGCGCCGAGCCGGCCGGAGGAGCCGCCGGGCAATGTGTCTGGCTGAAGGGATTAAACCGTTTTGGTTTATTTTTGGATCAGTGCTGCACAGGTTTGTCGGTTTTTTCCCTGGCTTCCGGTTCGCGGTTGATCCTGATCTCCGGTGCCGTATTGCCGTTATCCTGCTCGCGCTGTTTCCTGATTTCGGCCATCTTTTCTTTGACTATTTCGGCAAATTTATCTGACATGTTGGACACTCCTGATGAATCGTCGGGCCTGCTTTTTGCGGCTAGTGCGCTATTTTAGCGGTAGAGGTGGCCAATGCAAGGTGATTTGAGTTCGTGTAGGCCAATTGGGCTACATTCGTTGAAAGTAGCTTATATAGGCTACTAATTTACTTTGTTTATTAAATGGGCTACATTGGCAGGATATCCTTGTTGGGAGAATTGTATGCCTTTGCTTGCAGTACTTACCGGAGACCTCGTTAATTCGACAGGTGTGGCTCAGCCGGATGCTTTTCGTCACCGGTTGAATGAGAGTTTGGCGGTAATGAAAGAGTGCTACGGAGCCCATACCAGCGTTTACCGCGGTGACGGCTTTCAGTTAACAATACCCCACGCAACTGATGCTTATGAGGTAGTTCTTCAGATGCGTGCCAGCCTGATTGCAGCAAGCCCTGGCAGCACTGATCGCTGGGATGCACGCATCGCCATCGCGTTGGGGATGAGCAGTGGCGTTAAGGCGGGCCAGAACAGCACGGTTCATGTAAATTCAGGACGCTGCCTGGACAGCCTCGGCAAAAATCGCCTGGGCATCATTGTGGGCAAAAAAATGGTTGGTTTTCAAACTGCGGCTGCCTTGGCTGCTCTTTTTATCGACGATATTGTCAATGGCTGGACAGTGCGTGAGGCTGAAATATTGTTGGACTATTTAAGTCACAGAGACTCTCAGCAAAAGATAGCCAACAGGTTGGGGGTCAGCAGGCCAACAGTGACATTGACGCTGCAGCGAGCCAAAGCAAACCTTGTAGATGCCTATATTCGGGATATGACCACGTTAACGGAGATGGCTTATGGCAAACACCCTGGCTGACACGGGAAGCTGGATCTGGAGTTGGGCTTTTTCTTACGACGCGTTAATTATCTTTGTTGCTTACTGCTTGTTGTTAAAACCCGCTTCACTGTTCATCAAAATGTTTTTGGCGCAATGGAGCCCCGCGCAAAAGTTTGATGAGGATGGGTCGCTGGTTCGCGCCGGCGCCATGATCGGTTACATGGAGCGGATATTGATATTCACATTCATCCTGCTTGAGCAGTACGCAGGGGTGGGGTTCATTCTTGCGTTGAAGGCGGCCTACAGGTTCAAGGATACGGACAACCATGCCAAGGCGGAGTACCTGTTGATGGGAACGTTTTTGAGCTTGATACTGACGCTTGCAGTCGGGGCCTTTGTGGTACAGCTATTGAGCGCGCTGACGGCCTGAGCCAAGGCACAGGCAAAAAAAGCCCGGCGGGTTAGGCCGGGCTCGAAGTCATACTACTATCAAGGGAGAGATAAATGAAACAAAACCCACAATTTTGTCTGCAATCTACCTACACTTAATCAGACTCACTGTTTCATATGAAGTTCCCGAAACTTAAAAATATTTCTTTAAAGTAAATTCTCCGCTGTGGCGGACGGCTTTACAGCGCGTTGACCTTCAACGACAGTTTGTCGGCAATAGCCTGCTGCTGCGTATTGGACACCACGCCGATGCTGGCATTCTCGGGTTTCAGGTACTGGGCGCAAACACGTTTGAGGTCAGCGACGGTGACGGCCAGTACCCCTTTGCGGAACGCCATGCGTGATTCACGGGTACGACCGAACAGGTTGTTGTAGTAGTCCTGTTTGGCAGCCCCGGCCGGTGACACCGAGCGGTCCATGCTGCTGATCACGCCCAGAATGGCTTCTTCCACCAGTCGCTCGTGGTGCTCTTCGTGTATGACCCAGTCGATGGCGGCGTCAAAGTCCTGCAGGGTTTCTGCCAGCCGCGGGTCACGGTAGGAGAAGAAGCGGAAGGAGGCCGAGCCGCCGTCCTGATCGGCACCGGCCCCATAGGCACCGCCCTGCTCGCGAATGGCACGGTGCAGGAAGGCGTTGCGCATGAAACCGCCCAATACGGACAGCACCGGGTGGTCGGGATGGCCGCCGGGCACGGTCGGGTAGGCTTTGGCGCAGAAATGCACCTGCGTGTTGGTAGTCCACAGCTCCCTGACCACCTCGCGTGTCGGAGTCAGTTGCAGGGGCTCGATGGCGTCGGATACTGCCGGCGCCAGCTTCCAGGTGGCTTCCAGCGTGGCCAGCAAGGTGTCGCGGTGCTGCTCTTCGCCGACCAGCAGGAAACGCCGGGGCGCCTTGATGATCTGCTCATGGATGCGCACCAGTCTGGCCAGCAGCGCTGCCATAAACTCGGGATCCTTGAGCTGCCGGGTCATGGTTTTCAGGGTCTTGATACCCTGCAGGCCGGAGAATTTGTGACTGAGTCGGGCTGTGGGGCTCATGCCGCTGGAGGCCAGGCTGACCGCCAGGCTGTGGCCGCGGCCGGTGACGCCACTCTGCTGACGGGCGGCGATCTGCTCCAGCAGTTCGCGGATACGTTTGCTTTCATCAAACCGTACGTTAAAGAAGGTGTCGTACAGCAGCTCGGTCATCTCTGCCTGCTTGGCGGTCAGTGCCTTGCTGGACATGACAATGATGGCCTTGCTCTGCTGCTCGTCTTCAGCGGTGGCACGCACGCTGGCGTAACAATTGATGCCGCCACACACGGCGGCCTGCCAGGCCTGCACTTCAGCATAACCCTTGTCGCCCACACCCAGTTCGGCCAGGCAGCTGGTGTACCAGGGCAGCACGGACAGCAGTTCTTCATCCAGGTTCGGCAGATCCACTACGATCTGCTGATAACACAGGCCATTGGTGCCCTGGGCATACCAGCTCAATGGTGAGCCGGCGCATTGCAGCTGTTCGGAATGGATAACCGGCAACTCGGCAGGCACGTCTTCCAGGCCGATTTTCGGCAGTACGTCCGGGTCATCCTCCTGCACCTGGCGTTTGGCCAGCCGCTGGTTCTGGTCAATGATGCGGGCCTTGTCGGCATCGCTGAGACCGGCCTTGATGGCCTGCAGGCGGGCGACTTCGGCCTCGGCTTCGCGTCGGGCAATCTCGGTATCGGGAGTCAGGGTCAGCACCACCTGGTGCGGATTGTTCAGAATCAGGTCGCGGATCAGGCCGGGAATAAAGGCCGGGTCCTTGATCTCTTCGCGCAACTGCACCAGCACCGGTTCGATGTCCAGCAGCTTGATCGGGTCGCCCCGGTGCACGGCGGTGGACAGTCCGGCCATCATCAGCTGCAGACCATAAGGGTAGCTGTCCCCAGCGATCTCGCGCTGATGCAGTTCCAGCTGATGCAGGGCGGCTTCTACCTGGTCCGTGTCGATGCCTTCCTCGGCCACACGCTTCAGCGTATCGAGCACCAGCTGCTCGACCTGGTTGGCGGCATCGGGGGCACAGCCTTCCAGGCCACACAGGAAACTCATCTCGCGGTTGCTGTCTTCCAGCCCGCACAGCGGCGAGGGCGATTTGCCCAGGTCGGTGGTTTCCAGCGCATCAAGCAGCGGACTGGCGCTGTTGTCGAGCAATACTGAACTCAGCAGCTGCGCCTTGAACAGGGCTTCCAGGTCCGTGCTTTTGCCCAGCAGCCAGGCCAGTACCACATGGGTTTTGTCCTCAACGCCGTCTTCGGCATCCACGGAATAACTTTCCTGCACGCGGACGGGGGCCAGATAGCGTTTCTCGTCTTTGGCGCTGAGGTGGATATCCAGCCTGTCAAAACGCTTCAGGGCCAGCTCTTCAAATTTGGCCTGATGCTCATGGGCGGGGATATCGCCATAGGTCATGAAGATGGCGTTGCTGGGGTGGTAATGGGTCTTGTAGAAATCCCTGAGATCGTCATAGCTCAGATCCGGGATATGCGAGGGCTCGCCACCACTGTTGTAGTGGTAGGTGGAGGTCGGGAACAGGTAGCTGCTCATGCTCTGCCACAGGCGCGCGGTGGCAGAGCTCATGGCGCCTTTCATCTCGTTATAGACCACGCCTTTGTAGGTCAGGTCACTGTTGGCATTGTCTTCTTCGACAAAGGCCAGGCGGTGGCCTTCCTGGGCAAAATCCAGTTCATCAAGGTTGGAGAAAAATACAGCATCCATATAGACTTGCAGTAAATTGTCAAAGTCCTTTCTATTTTTGCTGGCAAACGGGTAAGCCGTGCAGTCGCTGCTGGTAAAAGCGTTCATGAAGGTATTGAGCGAGCGCCGGATCATCATGAAAAACGGGTCGCGGACCGGGTAGCGTTGGCTGCCACACAGGGCGGTATGTTCCAGGATATGGGCGACGCCGCTGGAATCCATGGGCAGGGTACGCAGGGCGACCAGAAACACGTTCTCCGGGTTGTCGGCGGCCAGGTGATAATGGCGGGCGCCGGTTCGCGCATGTTCGAATTCGTGCATGTCCAGTTGCAGTGAGGGGATGCTCTGGCTGCGCAACCATTTGAACGAGGCGTGACTCCGGGTAGGCGTTTGGCTCATGGTGTGTCCTGTGTTGGGTTGATGATCAGATGTATGGCGACCAGTTCGGCCTCGGCCTTGCCCAGGCACTTGTGCAGCGCCAGGGTCTGTTCTTTCAGATAGTCTAGCTCTTCCTGCCTGATATTGGGGTTGTTGGCCTTTAATGCAAGCAGGCGCTTGATCTCGCCGGTCTGGCTGGCAAGCATGCGCTGGCTGGCCTGGTCGATGGCGGCCTGGCACTGTTTGGCGGCCTGCAGGTTGGCATGTGTGAGCAGGCTTTGCAGCGTCTTCTGATGTTCCTGCATGAACTCGCGGGTGGCGGCCTTGTTGGGGTGGCGCAGGCCATCGTCGAAACCATCAGCCAGTTTGACCTGGCCGGCATCATCGCGGTGATTCAGGGCTACGGTCAGCGTCAGGCTGGTGGCGGGCAGGTATTTGGCCAGTTGCAGGTGGGCCGGGGCGCTGACCTTGACGCGGTACAGGCACTGCAGCATCAGCGGTGAGCGCGGCGCGGGCCAGCTGTCTTCGATGTAAACACTGGCGGCGGCCTTGCCCTGATGGCTGTCGATGATCAGGTCCATGGCGCCGGTGATCATGGGATGCTGCCAGCTCAGGAAGACCCGGTCTTCGCGGCTCAGGGCCTGGCTGCGCTGGAAGCAGGCTTCAAAACCCTCATCAGGCAGACCGGGGAATACCGGCAGCAGCATGTCTTCGCCCGGGATGATGCTGACACTGCCGTCGCTGTTGCGATCATAGTAAACACTGTAACTGTCCAGCACCTTGAGCAGCCAGTCTTCGGGCGAGCAGTCCTGCTCGAACTGGCGGATACTGTCGACCAGGACCTGTGCCCGCCCGGCGTTGAAGGAGTTGAGCTCCAGCAACTGATCGCGGCCCTGTTCCAGTTCCTGCTGCAAGGCCTGGTTCTGTTGAGCGGCGTCTTTGAGGAATTCATTAAACGTGTCGCTGTCGGGATCGGCGGCGTCGAGATGCGCTTGCAGCGTTGGCTGCAAGCTTTGATACAGCCGGTAGGCCGCTCGTGATACCTGTTCAAAGGCGTTGAGTGCTTCGTGGTACCAGCGGAACAGCACTTCCTGGCGGCCGCCCTTGACGTAGGGCACGTGGATTTCGATGTCGTGTTTCTGGCCGATGCGGTCCAGACGCCCGATGCGTTGTTCGAGCAGATCGGGGTTGGTGGGCAGATCGAACAGAATCAGGTGGCGGCAGAACTGGAAGTTACGGCCTTCGCTGCCGATTTCTGAGCACACCAGAATGCGGGCCGCCTCCGATTGCGTCCCGTCAGCGCCCGGGCCGGTCACATCGCCGGCAAAGTAGGCGGCGGCGCGGTCGCGCTCCAGCAGGCTCATGTGGCGATGGAACACGCTGCTGCGGATACCGACCCGCAGGCGCAGGTGCTTTTCCAGGGCAATGGCCAGCGCATCGTGTGCGCAGATCAGCAGGACCTTGCCGTCGTGGTTTTCGTGTAGCCAGTGCACCAGCCACTGCACGCGTGGATCGTCTTCCAGGCCTTGGTCGTCCGTGTCCTGGATTGCTGGCAATGGATGGGCATTGAGCTTGCGCTGCGGAAAACCGGTGAGGCCGCGGCGGGTGTTACGGAACAGGATGCGACCGGTGCCGTGCTGGTCCAGAAGTTCACGTACCTCTGTACTATTATTGTCCAGGGTGCTGATTTTACTGGCAACGCTCTGGTAATGTGTCTGTTCGCTGACAAATGCCTCGTAATCATTAAAGCGCGCCGGGTCGAGCAGTCGTAGCAGGGCAAAATGGTTCCGGTGACCCAGTTGCTCCGGCGTCGCGGTGAGCAGTAGCAGACCTTTGCTGGCCGCGGCCAGCCTGCTCAAAGCCAGGTAGGCGGGGTCGGCATCCTGCTCGGCACCCAGTTCGACATGGTGGGCCTCGTCCACAATGGTCAGATCCCAGCCGGCGTTTTCGGCCTGTTCGATGCGCTCGGGACTGTCGGTGAACAGCGACATCGGGCACAGCGCCAGTTGTGTGCTGCTGAAGGGCTGGCTTTCGCCGCTCTCGATCAGTGCTTCGCAGCGTTCGGCATCCAGCACGGTAAAATGCAGATTGAAGCGCCGCAACATCTCCACCAGCCATTGGTGTAGCAGGGGTTCGGGCACAATGATCAATACGCGCTGGCACAGGCCACTGACCAGTTGCTGCTGCAGAATAAGGCCGGCTTCAATGGTTTTGCCCAGGCCGACCTCGTCTGCCAGCATCACGCGCGGGGCATAACGGCGGGCGACTTCATCGGCGATATAAAGCTGGTGCGGAATCAGCTCGGCGCGGGCGCTGCACAGGCCCATCAGGCCGCTGGCCTGGGCCTGGCCGAGCAATGCCAGGCTTTGCTGTTTAAGCCGGAACCAGTGCGCGGGGTCATACTGGCCGGCCATCAGTCGGTCCAACGGGCGGTTCATGCTCAGGTTATCGGGTAGCAGGGCTTCGGGCAGCGGTTTGATGTCGCCTTCGGGCATGCGGATGAGGTAGTTGATGGTGCCTGTGGCGGTCACATCCACGCCGGTGATCTCGACCTTGACGTCGCCCAGTTGCAGCGGGTCGCCGGCGTTGAGTATCAGCCGGGTCAATGGCGCCGCGTCGCGCGCATAACGCCGGGTTTCGTCGGCGGCGCTGAAATCAACGGTGACAGTGCGGTGATCGGTCTCGGTGACCATGCCCAGGCCGAGGTCGGGTTCGGTGTCGCTGATCCAGCGCTGGCCGGGGGCAAATTCCTTGGCTCTTTTTTCGCTCAGGGCTGCTTTTTCGCTCAGGGCTGCTATTTCTTTCGTTTGCTTCATGTATTCGGTGATTCTTCTTCGTTGCTGGGTTCAGGGCTGTCAATTGGCTCAGGGCTGTCATCGGGCTCTTTAGCTTTATGGACAATGGGCGGCGGGGCCGGTTCCAGGGTCAGGCGGCCGAGTTTGCCTTCGCGGTAGTCGTGCAGCAGGATCTCGGACACCTTGTGCCAGTCCACGCCGCCGTAGCGACCTCGGCAGCCGCGTTTGCCGGCCAGTTCGGTCATGAACTGTTCAGCGTCATCCGGCAGTGTGTCCATGCCGTAGCGGTTCTTCAGGGAGTCGGGGAAATCGCGCAGCAGGAATTCGGCGGCATAAAAGGCGACATCCTCGAACACAATCGCGGTGTTGCGGATGGCGCCGGCGCAGGCCAGTCGATGGGCGGCGTCCTGATCTTCGAGCTTGGGCCAGAGCACGCCGGGGGTATCGAACAGATACCACTGGTCGTTGAGCTTGATACGCTGCTGGGCCTTGGTGACGGCAGGTTCGTTGCCGGTTTTGGCGAGCTTGCGACCGGCGATCTGGTTCATCAGCGTGGATTTTCCAACATTGGGAATACCGCAGATGACCGCGTTATATTTGCGTTGTTCCTGGCCCACCAGGCGCTGGCACTGCCAGAGCAGGTTTTCCACGCTCAGCAACTGGTCCTTGCCATTGATCAGCGCAGCACTGCCGGGTTTGCTGTTGAAATAGTTGATCCAGGCCGCAGTGGCTTTGGGGTCGGCCAGATCGGCCTTGTTAAGCACATGGACGCAGGGCTTGTGGTGCTTGCTGCGCATGCCTTCCAGCATGGGGTTGGCGCTGGCGGCAGGCATGCGCGCGTCCAGCACTTCGATGACGACATCGATCTGCTGCATGAGTTTGGCCAACTCTTTGTTGGCCTTGAACATGTGTCCGGGATACCAGTTGATCTTCATGTACTTGCGTCCTTCATGGGCGCGCATCATAACACGTCTGGTAAAGGGGGCGGAGGATGGTAAAGGGAATGGTAAAGGGGACGGAGGCATTTAGCTCGCTAAATGCCTCCGTCCCCTTTACCATCCGCGTAATGAACAGGAGCTGTTTCAATGACCACGATGCACGAACGAATCAATGACAAGCTGCTGGCGCAGATCCAGCCAGAGTATTACGAGATCATCAATGAGAGCCATATGCACAGCGGCCCGGCCACCGAATCGCATTTCAAGCTGATTGTGGTGGCAGCGTGTTTTGACGGGCTCAATGCCGTCAAGCGCCACCAGAAGCTTTATGGCGTGCTGGCTGAGGAGCTGCGCGAGGGTGTGCACGCACTGGCATTGCACACCTATACGCCGGCCGAGTGGGCGCAGAACCAGCAGGGCGCGCCTGCTTCGCCGAATTGCCGGGGTGGCAGTGGGGGATGAGCCGGGATAGGGGGCGTGCAGGAAGCATCCCAGCATGTAGTGGTGCTGTAATGTTAGATACCCAACATATTGGGTAGGCCTGGGCAAAATAGGGCGCGTAAGGCGTGTAATTCTTGCTTGTGGATGCGTTTTCCGTTATCGTGCCGGCCATTAACATTCGGAAAACCAGCCAGCAGGCAGGATTGTTCCGGACTAAATACGCTAGTGATACGTCTGGATAAGAGTAAAACAATAATCATCAGCCCGTAGACGTCAACACCAGAGGCCAGGAACGATGCTTGATTTACTCCGACACCCGAGACTGCCGGTGCTTTTGCGCACAGGAACCATCGCTGCCGTCGCCGTGTTCACATTGACTGCCTATGCGCAGTATCGTCAGACCTCCGTCATTACCCATGAACTGGTACTCCAGCCGCAACCGCAGCCAGTGGCGACGGATGATATCGTTCTGTTACCCGATTTCGAGGCGGTGGAAGACACCGGCACCCGCAAGGAAGCGTTTTTTGCCTTCCTGCATGCCTACATTGAAGAAGAAAATGAACGTGTGCGTGAGACCCGCTCACGACTGCTGCCGCTGGCAGAAATCGTGCGCGCCGGTGAACCGCTGAGCCAGGTTGAGCGCGCAGAGCTTGATGAGATTATCGCCGAGTACCGGCTGGATCCGGCAGACATGACAGATCGCGCCGTGGTCCGTGAGCTGCTGCGCCGTGTTGACATCGTGCCGATGTCACTGGTCATGGCGCAGGCTGCAAACGAGTCGGCCTGGGGAACCTCGCGCTTTGCCCGTGAAGGCAACAATATCTTTGGTCAATGGTGCTTTAATGAGGGCTGTGGTCTGGTGCCGGAGCGCCGGCGCAGTGATGCCAGTCATGAAGTGCGCAGTTTTGGCTCGGTACAGGGCTCAGTGCGCGCCTATCTGCGTAACCTGAACACTCACCAGAGTTATGCCGAGATGCGCGAAATGCGCGCGGACATGCGGGCCCAGGGCCGACCACTGGATTCGATGATCCTGGCGCGCGGGCTGACCCGTTATTCCGAGCGCGGCATGGCCTATGTCCACGAACTGCAGGACATCATCCGCGTCAACCGCCTGCACGCCTTCGATCGAAGCTAGTCCGCGTTGTCGGGCGTCGGCCGCGTCCAGAACTTGTTGAACCAGTAGTAGCGGTTGGTGCCGCGTTTGGGGGCGGTGCAGATGTAGCCGAAACGGCGGGCATCAAAACTGCGGCCCTCGGCGGGCTGAATGGTGAAGTGCGCGGCTTCGCGATCAATCCAGTCCAGTTCCAGCGGCTCGCCGCCAGCATAGCATCCCAGTTGTGACACGTTGAAGTCGCCCGCCAGCTGCAGGGTGACGGCAGGGCGGCGGCTGTCGGTGATGGGCGAGCGTGGCTCGTGTTCCTTGACCTCAAAAGCCAGGCTTTGCAGTTTGGTTGATGCCGATTCGATGTCGGCGTAAAAGCCGGCCAGCGGAAAGCGTGGCAGCGCGCTGAAGTCAGAGTGATAACCGACCGCCCCCGAGTTCTGCGCCAGTGCCACATACCCCAGCTCTTCGATCATATCGAGAATGGGTTGGTCATATTCGCCGTAGGGATAGGCCATGATCTTGTGATCCTGCCCGGTTTCCTCGCGTATGCGCGCCTGGGCGTGCAGCAACTCCTCCCGCATCCGGGTCAGCCGCTCGGACTCACTTTCGCCCGGCAGGGCATCAATCATGTGAGGGTGGGTGACCATGTGGTTGGCAATGATCACGCCAGCATCGGCCATCTCCCGGATCTGGTCCCAGTTGAGGTAACCGCTCTGGTTATCGTCGACCGGCTGCGTGCTGACAAACAGCGTCATCGGGTAGCCGAATTCCTGCAGCAGGGGCAGGCCGGTGGTGTAGATGGATTCATAGGCATCATCAAAGGTCAGCACGGCAACGCGCTCGGGCATGTCCTCACGGTTTTTCAGTGCGTCCAGCAGGCGATCCAGGTGCCAGACCTCAAACTCGTTGTCGCGCAGATACTCCAACTGGGTGCGCAGCTCGTCCGGCGTCAGGCTGGTGGAGCGGGGCGTTGACTCGGACACGTGGTGGTAAATGGCGATGACCGCGTGTTGCGCCTGCGCATCGGCGCTGCCGCCGGAACATGCCACGGCCGCCAGCGTCAGCATCAGGCCGAAAAGCGTGGGCCGTATCCCGGTTCTGTCCAGCATGCCGGCATGGCCGGTTGCCGCCGGGTCGCGTTGACCAATCAGATTGCGCATAACGTCTCCTTTAATAGGCTGACAACAAACAATGCTTTGAGCCCGGATGTTAACCGAGATTGACGCCGGTATACAGATGTCGGACAAATCCGCCGCAAACCTCGTAAATCTCTCATTTGCGCGCAGTTTTACTTTATGTAGACTGGTGGTTGTGGTATAAATGCGCCCGCTGCAAAACCGGGTTTCCGCCATCGGCAAACTCCGGCCCGCAGCGAAACTTAAAACTTAACGTCACACATGCACCGACACATGTTCTTGGGTGCTCAAATTCAGCGTTCTCCCCATGAGATATCTCTGTGGAGAGCGTGTTGGCAAGATGGCTCGGGGCGGGGTGATCAGACCCGGCTCTGACACCCCGTTTCGGGGCAGCTTGCCAGCACAACACTGAAGGCGGGTTAGATCATGGGGTGTATGGAGGCCTAACCCGAAATAAGGTAATTATCATGACTGTAGTATCAATGAAAGACATGCTCAAGGCTGGCGTCCACTTTGGCCACCAGACCCGTTACTGGAACCCCAAGATGAAGCCTTTCATCTTCGGCGCCCGCAACAAGATCCACATCGTTAACCTGGAGCACACCGTGCCCGCGTTCAACGAAGCCCTGGCAGCGATTCAGAACCTGGCCAGCGGCAACAAGAAAATTCTGTTTGTTGGCACCAAGCGCGCCGCAGGCAAGATCATCAAAGAGCAGGCCGAGCGCGCTGGCATGCCCTATGTTGACCACCGCTGGCTGGGTGGCATGCTGACCAACTACAAAACCATCCGTGGCTCGATCAAGCGTCTGCGTGATCTGGAAGCTCAGGAAACTGACGGTACGCTTGAGCGTCTGACCAAAAAAGAAGCGCTGATGCGTCGTCGTGCCAAGGACAAGCTGGACCGCAGCATCGGCGGTATCAAGGATATGGCTGGTCTGCCGGACGCACTGTTTGTGATCGACGTGGATCATGAGCGCATTGCCGTGACCGAAGCCAACAGCCTGCGTATCCCGGTGATCGGCGTTGTCGATACCAACAGCAACCCGGACGGTATCGATTACCCGATCCCCGGTAACGATGACGCCCAGCGCGCCATCCTGCTGTACGCCACGGCTGTGGCTGACGCCTGCCTGGCTGGTCGTACCAAGGGTAACCTGGTCAGCGACAGCGACTTCGTTGAAGTTGACGAGGCAGCGGAAAAAGCAGCGGCTGAGAAAGCGCCTGCGGCAGAAAAAGCACCTGCGGCCGAAGCAGCAGCCCCCAAGGCTGAAGCTGCACCGGAAGCACCTGCAGCAGAAGAAGCGCCTGCAGCAGACGCGGAGAAGTCGGCCTGAATGGCTGACGGTGCCAGCCCCCGGCAGCACCAGCCCTGACCGACATAGTCCGATCCGAAAAAAGGGGCTTTGCCCCTTTTTTTTAACAAATTTTCAGCATTATCAATTCAAGATTTAAAGTGAGGCTATCGCAAATGGCGAACATTACAGCAGGCATGGTTAAAGAGTTACGTGAGCGCACCGGACTGGGCATGATGGATTGCAAAAAAGCCCTGGTGGAAGCCGATGGCGACATGGACAAGGCAATTGAAGACCTGCGCAAAGCCAGCGGCCTGAAAGCGGCCAAAAAAGCCGGCCGTACCGCTGCTGAAGGCGTGGTGAAGACCCGTGTAGCCGACGACAACAGCTACGGCGTTATCGTCGAAGTGAACAGTGAAACCGACTTCGTGGCGCGTGACGACAGCTTCCTGGCTTATGCCAACGACTGTCTGAACCAGGCGTTTGACAAAAAAGAAGCCGACGTGGCAGCGCTGGGCGCGGCCGGTCTGGAAGATACCCGGTCTGCACTTGTGCAGAAAATCGGTGAAAACATCAACCTGCGTCGTGTTGCCGTTGTCGAAGCCGATGTGGTAGACACCTATGTACACAGCAACGACCGTATCGCGGTACTGGTTGCGCTGAAAGGCGGGGATGCTGCCCTGGCCCGTGATGTCGCCATGCACGTGGCGGCTGCCAACCCGATGGTGGTGCGCGCCAGCGACGTACCGGCGGATGTATTGGACAAGGAGCGTGAAATCTACGCTGCCCAGGCTGCTGAAAGTGGCAAGCCTGCCGAGATCGTGGAAAAGATGATCGAAGGTCGTATCCGCAAGTATGTTGCGGAAATCACTCTGCTGGAACAGCAGTTCGTGAAAGACCCCGATCTGACCGTGGGCGCACTGCTGAAAAAGGCTGGCGCTGACGTGGTGAGCTTTGTACGCTACGAAGTGGGCGAAGGCATCGAGAAAGAAGTTGTCGATTTCGCCGAGGAAGTAGCAGCCCAGGCTCTGTCTCTTATACACATCTCCGAGCCCACGAGACAGGCAGAAATCTCG
>CAJXPR010000043.1 GCA_913058135.1 uncultured Gammaproteobacteria bacterium | reverse complement strand
TCTACACAGAGTAGATCGTCGGCAGCGTCAGATGTGTATAAGAGACAGACCCAGTTCGGTCCCGGTGGTGTCGGTTTCTGGTTGCATGATGACCCGGGCCTGGCCATGATCGAGCGTGCCCGTTCGCTGGGTGTGCGCAATATCTGCGTTCACAAGGGCCTGCCCTTTGGTCCGGTGTCACTGGAGCACAGCCGCTGCGACGATGTCGGTGTGGTGGCGAAAATGTACCCGGACATGAACTTCCTGATCTATCACTCGGGTTATGACGACTCCATCACCGAGCAGGCCTTCGCGCCGGGCGAAAACCGCATGGGGATCGACACCCTGATCCAGTCACTGATCGACAATGATGTAGCGCCCAACAGCAACGTCTACGCCGAGCTGGGCAGCACCTGGCGACTGTTGATGCGCGACCCGGATAATGCTGCGCATTCACTGGGCAAACTGTTCAAATACGTGGGCCAGGACAACGTGCTGTGGGGCACCGATTCCATCTGGTATGGCTCGCCGCAGGACCAGATCCAGGCCTTCCGCACCTTTCAGATTTCGCAGGAATTCCAGGAACGCTTTGACTATCCGGAGATTACGCCCGAATTGCGGCGTAAGGTTTTTGGCCTGAATGCGGCAGTGCCCTACAACATCTCTGCCGCCGAGATTCAGGGTTTTCTGGCAGGTGATAATGTCAGCCAGCGCAAGCTGGCGTACATGAATGATCCGCAGCCACATTTCAGGACCTACGGCCCGAAAACCCGACGTGAGTTTCTGAATTTCCTGAAATTGGGCGGATGACTGGCCCCGGTAATTGGCAAGCGGTAATTGATAATTATTATCGTTTGCATAGAAATTAACAAATTTCCATTATCAACGGCCTGCTCTAAGCTTTATCCATCGAAGAAGCCACTCGCGCCGCGGGTGGCGATGCTTCTACCGGATGAGGACAGGGACATGAAACAGGTACAGAAAACCGCCAGCTTTGCCGTATTGCATTTCATCACCGCTTTCAGCGTGGCCTGGGCCATGACTGGCAGCGTGCTGATTGGCGGCGCCGTGGCGCTGGTGGAACCGGCTATCAACACAGTGGTGTACTTCCTGCATGAGAAATTCTGGCAGCGCAAAGTCGGCACTGCGCCGACAGGAGCGTTCAGTGCCTGAGGGCACACGTTGGTGCATTAATGTTTGTGAGCGCAGCGCTTAGTGTAGTAGCATTTACATCCCTTGTTGTCTGGAGATCCAAAGACCCTGTATGGGCCTACTTCTGCTATTTGCACTGTTATCGATTTGTGTATCATTCGTCTGTTCGTTGCTGGAAGCAGCGCTTCTGTCACTGACCCCCAGTCACGTCACCCGCTTTCGCCACTCCGACCCGGAGCTGTACAGAAAACTGCGTAAGCTCAAGGACCGTATTGATCAGCCTCTGGCCGCGATACTGACGCTGAATACCGTCGCGCATACCTTCGGTGCCGCCGGTGTTGGTGCCCAGGTCGGCGTCGTGTTCGGTGATGGTTACCTTGCTGCGGCGTCGGCCGTGATGACTTTCCTGGTGTTGATACTGTCCGAGATCATTCCCAAAACCCTGGGCGCACGCTACTGGCAGAGTCTGGTGCCGTGGTTACCCGGCACCCTTAATTTCATGATTCTGGTCCTGAAACCCTTCATCATGTTGTCGGACAAGATTACCGAGTGGATGGGAGTGGGCGCAGCAGACGTGGATTTGCGCTCGGAGATCAAGGCGCTGACCAATCTGGGTCGCGATACCGACCAACTCGATGAAGATGAGCGCCGGGTTATTGCCAATATCCTGGATCTGCATGAAGTCCAGATCAAGGACATCATGACGCCCAAAACCGTGTGTGAGTATCTATTGGCAGATTCGGTGGTCGGCGATATTCTGGATGCCATGCGCGACACGGCATTCTCGCGTTATCCGGTGGTGGATCAGGAAGAACATCCCCATGGAGTCGTGTTTCGCGCCGAGTTGCTGGATGCGGCGACCGATGCCAAAGTGGCCGACCTGATCAAACCGGTCAAGATTGTCACCGACGAGATCAGCGCCGAGGCGCTGTTAAGCGCGTTTCTTGCCGAGCACCAGCACATGGCGCTGGTGTACGACCAGTACGGCACCTGGCTGGGGCTGGTGACCATGGAGGACGTGCTGGAGACCATCCTGGGGCAGGCCATCATGGATGAGACCGACGACATCCCCAATATGCGGCGCTTTGCCCGCAAGCGCTGGGAGAACCGCCTCAAGTACCAAAGTGGCCGGCCCCAGAGCCAGGCGTCAACGGATGCCGGGGCAACAGAAAAATAACGCCATCTTCCAGCTCCTGGAGATGCAGCCTCTGTGATACGCAGGGCTGGTATGACCCCGACCAGGCATTTTTGAGCGCAGCGCGGGAATCCGCTATACTTGGCGTATTCCCGTCCGTTAACACGTGCTTCCATTATGTCATCCCATCACAACGATTCGCTGGTGCTGGCGCCAGTCAGCTCTGCCCATGGGGAAATTACCCTGCCGGGCTCCAAAAGCCTGTCCAACCGCATCCTGTTGCTGGCAGCCCTGGCTGAGGGCGAAACCCGCATCAGCAACCTGCTGAACAGTGACGATGTGCGTTACATGCTGCAGGCATTAACGGCGCTGGGCGTCAAGCTGACGCTAAGCGATGACAAAACCGGGTGCGTCGTGCAGGGCAAGGGCGGCCATTTCTCTTACGATGGCGCTTTGACATTGTTTCTGGGTAACGCTGGCACCGCCATGCGCCCGCTGTGCGCAGCGCTGGCCGCCAGTGACGGTGAGTTTACCCTGAATGGTGAACCGCGCATGTATGAACGTCCCATTGGTGACCTGGTCGATTGCCTGCGTGCCACCGGGGCAGATATCACCTATCTGGGCGCGGAGTCGTTTCCGCCCCTGCTGGTTCGCGGGACACGCCTGCATGGTGGTCGAGTCAGTATCCGCGGCAATATCTCCAGTCAGTTTCTTACCGCCATGCTGATGACAGCGCCGCTGTGTGATGACGATCTGGAGATTGTGGTGGACGGTGAGCTGGTGTCCAAGCCCTATATTCGCATCACTCTGGATGTGATGCAGCGCTTTGGTGTTGCTGTCGAGAATCATGACTACCAGCGCTTTGTGGTGCGCGCGGGTCAGCACTACCAGGCGCCGGGTGACATCATGGTGGAAGGTGACGCGTCGTCAGCCTCGTATTTTCTTGCTGCCGCAGCCATCGCCGGTGGTACCGTGCGCGTGCATGGTACCGGATCATCCAGTGTGCAGGGCGACGCCCGGTTTGCGGATGTTCTGGAACAGATGGGCGCAAAAGTGGCATGGGGTGACACCTGGATCGAAGTCAGCCGTGGCCAGTTAAACGGCATCGACGTGGACCTGAACCATATTCCGGATGCCGCCATGACCATCGCCACCACTGCCCTGTTTGCTGAAGGGCCCACCGCGATTCGCAATATTTACAACTGGCGGGTCAAGGAAACTGACCGGCTGTCGGCCATGGCCACGGAACTGCGCAAGGTGGGTGCGACGGTAGAAGAGGGTGAGGACTACATTGTCATCACACCGCCGGCAAAGATTCTGCCGGCGGAGATTGATACCTATGATGACCACCGCATGGCCATGTGTTTTTCGCTGGCCGCGTTTGGTGACAGTGCCATTACCATCAACGATCCGGGCTGTACGGCAAAAACCTTCCCGGGCTATTTTGATCTGTTCAACAGTCTCACGCGCTAAGGTGTGAGACTGTCTATGGTATTACCGGCTTACTGCCAGTCGTAGGAGACGTTCAGGTAGACGGTGCGGCCGGGCCATGGGTGGGCGACGAAGTCGATGTCATTGCCGATATTGTCGACACCTGCGCCCAGCGAGAAACCGTTACCAAAACGATAGTCGGTCTTGATACCCACTCTTGAATACCCATCCTGAGCACCGTAAACATTCTGCTCAGTGTCGCGATTGTCATTGCGACCAAAGCTGGTATCAGCATATTGGTAGTTCAGGCCGATATTCCAGTCATCGCTGATGTGGTAGGTGGCCAGCAGGTTTGCGCGCCATGTCGGCAGACGCGGATAGACATTACCTTCGATGCTGGGATCCACCCGGTTACGCACAATTTCATTGTCGGTATAAGTGGTGTTAAAGCGCAGGTCCAGGTTGTCCAGCCACAGATCGCTGGCGTTGACGATAAACTCGCCGCCCAGTGTGTCCACCTGGTCAATCGGGATGAAGGTCCGCACCGAGATGCCGCCAGGCAGCGTTTCGGCTTGCGCCTCGATCACGTCCTCAATGCTTTCCTGAAACGCATTGACGCGGATATAACCGCCATCAAAACCATACTCCACACCGAGATTGTGATGCAGTCCAGCCTCCGGCTTTAAAGACGGATTGGCCTGGTTGATGGTGTTGTAGGCCTGGTACTGGCTGAACAGTTCCTCAACGATGGGGAAGCGGTAGGCCTCGGCTACGGCGTAACTCAGTGTCCAGTTGTCGGTGGGCTGGTAGGCAGCGGTGAACTTTGGCGAGAACGCACTGCGTGATTGCCCCGGCACGGCCACGGGCCGCACGTCACCACCAATCACGGTGGTGTAATAGCCATCGTTGCTGTTGAAGGATTCGTAGCGTCCGCCCAGGGTCAATGCCCATTGTTGTGTTGGCAGCCAGCTCAGCTCGGCAAACGCGGCGCTGACGTCGGTTTCACCGCCACTGCTGCTGTTGAGTCGGTCTTTGCTGCCTGACTGGTAAGCATTGGAGTCGTAGACATCAATGTTCAGTTCATAGGCATCGTAGCGAAGGCCGGTGACCAGGCTGAGATCGTCGATGCCCAGTTGATTGAAAGTCAGTTTTACCTCGGCACTCTGCCAGCCGGTGTCACCAAAGTCGGTAACCTGGCCCGCTGGCGTGTAGGCAGGGTCGGCCGGGTTGCGCAGTGAGTCGCGGCTTTCGTCACGGACAATGGAAAACTGGTTGAGATTGCTTTCCAGATCAATGGTATCGGTCAACGGACCCCGCACGCGCAGCCCCAGCGACAGGCTGTCACGTTCCTGTTCACCCACACCCAGTCGACCGGCCGGGATGCTGATGCCCGTGCCGTCCTGCCGCACATTGCCGCTCCAGACCAGGTCGCCACTGCTGTTGCGCATATACGCCGTGGGCTGGTTGCCGGAGGCGCGATCTTCATAGGCAATATTCACCAGTCCGGACCAGGCGCCGATGTCGTGTCCGATCTTGATCTTGTAATTCTGTGTCTCAGTGTCAACGACCCCGGTATCACCAAACCAGAGCCGTTGAGTACCGAACTGATCGTTGCCAATTACGCCGCCAGTGACATTGCTGGCTGCCGGACTGCTGTTGTTGGCACCAAAATAGAACGTCTGTGGCTGGGAGTCGTTTTCCAGACGGTTGTAGGAAAAATACAGGCTGGTGTCGCCAATTTTGTCGCCGACCGAAAAGAAGCTTTTATAACCATTGACCCGGTCACTGAATCCGTAGGCGTCAAATTCCTGCGAGTAGTAGGAGCTGTCGAAATGGAACTCGCGCTGTTGCGGAATGGCTGACTCGATCAGCACCACACCGCCCATGGCGTTGCCGCTGTATTCGGCCGAGAACGGTCCGTACAGGACCTCTACCTGGGCAATCTCGCTGGCCGATACCATGGACCAGCGTGGTGAACCATTCCAGCGCGATTGCAACAGGTAGTGCAAGGGCACACCATCGGCGAATACCATGGAACGTGGGGTCTGGAACATATTGGCGCCACGCATGCCCATGGTGCCATTGGAATCGCCGATAAACCGGCGACGAATGACCAGGCTGGGCTCGAACTTGACCACATCTTCGGTGGTGGCGATATTGATACTGGCCAGGTCTGCCTGAGTCAGTACGCTGGACGGATGGCTCATGCTGGAGCGCTGGCCGGCATCACTGCCCCAGATCAGAATTTCTTCGATGGGGGTGGCGTTGCTGGTTGTTGTCTGCGCCTGGGTTTGCGCCTGGGCCAGTGCACTGTGGCTGGCAACCGCGATCAGCGCGATGGCGCAGCCCAGCAGCCGTTTACGGAAATCTGGTTGAGCATGTGTCGTCAGCATGTACGTCTTCCGAGTCTGAGTACCTTGATGCTGACAGTTTACTCAGTCCCGGGATTCATACAATGTGACATAGTGTCGCAGGCCGTGCTGGATGCGCGTTAGCGCAATACCAGCAGCGACACTTTTGTACGTTTAATCATGGCGGTCGTGGTACTTCCCAGAATCAGCTGGCGTATGCGCGAATGTCCGTAGGCACCCATGACCAGCAGGTCAATATTCTCCCGCTCCTGATACTCGGCCAGCGCCGTATCCGCGTCTCCGGGAATGACGGCACCGGTTACCTCAAAGCCTGCCGCAGACAGCACGTCAGTGGCTTCTCGCAGCTGCTCCCGCGCCACCTCGGTATCAGCGCCCACCATCACCACATGATGAGGAATGCCACGGCCGAGTGGGCTGGCAGCGACAATCTGAATGCCCTTGCGCATGGTCGTGCTGCCGTCATAGGCGACCATGATCTGTTTGGGCGGGACAAAGGATTGCTGGGCGATGAGGATGGGTTTGTGCAGGGCGCGAATGATGCTTTCCAGGTGGCTGCCGATATGGCCGTGAGCGGTCTCAGTGTCAGCGCCGCGCTTGCCAACCACCAGGATGCGGGTCTCAGACTCCAGCTCAATCAGCGTGTCCACCAACTCGCCATGGCGCTGGCGCGATTCGGCATCAACAATGCCTTTTTCCTGCACACGCGTCATCGCAGCCTGCAGCATCAGCTTGCCTTTTTCCATTTCCAGTTTGGCACGTTTCTGGTCAAGCTCTGCCAGCTCCTGCATCAGATTTTCCTGGGCGCCCAGGCCCAGGCTGCCACTCAGATTGTGCGCAGTGGTGCTTTCGGTCTTGTCCAGCACATGCAGCAGGCTGAGCTGCGTGTGCATGCGGCTGGCGCTCCAGGCGGCGTAGTCGCAGACTGCCTCGGCGTAGACCGAATCGTCGATGCAGGCGAGGACTTTGCCCGCCATTTCCGGAATCTGGATATCTGACATTGCGGCGTTCCCTTGTTCTGTGTGTGGTTTGCGCATCAGTGACCCATCAGCCGTTCGACAGCATCGGGTTTGTCGTGCACTGCAAACCGGTCTACCAGTGTCGCGCTGGCTTCATTGAGGCCGACGATATTGACATCAGCACCTTCACGGCGGAATTTGATGATCACCTTGTCCAGCGAACTGATCGCTGTGATGTCCCAGAAGTGCGCGCGGGTCAGATCGATAGTAACCTTATCCACGGCCTCTTTGAAATCAAAGCCGGCAATAAACTGGTCGGCCGAGGTAAAAAACACCTGGCCTACCACCTGATACTGGCGATGGTCACCCTCATCTGACAGCGTGGAACCGATATACAGGATATCGCCGACCTTGCGGGCAAAAAACAGCGCGCTGAGCAGTACGCCAAGTAACACGCCCAACGCCAGGTTGTGGGTCATGACCACAACGGCAACGGTGGAGATCATCACAATGCTGGAGCTTTTCGGGTTCTTGCGCAGATCGGCGACCGAAGACCAGCTGAAGGTGCCGATGGACACCATGATCATCACTGCCACCAGCGCGGCCATGGGAATCTGTCCGACCCAGTCACCCAGGAACACCACCAGGATCAGTAGCACGGTGCCAGCGGTAAACGATGACAGGCGTTTGCGGCCACCAGATTTAACGTTAATGACCGATTGACCAATCATCGCGCAGCCAGCCATGCCACCGATAAAACCCGTGCCAATATTGGCAACACCCTGACCGATGCACTCGCGATTCTTGTTGCTGGGGGTATCGGTCAGGTCATCAATGATCGTTGCCGTCATCATAGACTCCAGCAGACCGACAATTGCAAGCGTGACCGAGTACGGGAAGATGATCTGCAGCGTTTCCCAGTTCAGCGGGATATCTGGAATCAGGAACACCGGCAGGCTGTCCGGCAACTCGCCCATATCGCCCACCGTTCGCAGGTCAAAACCAAAATACATGGCGAGTCCGGTCAGTACCACGATGCAGACCAGGGGCGAGGGCACCGCCTTGGTGAGGTAGGGCATGCCGTAGATGATCACCAGCCCGGCCGCCAGCACCGCATAGACCATGACGGTCGCGTTGTCGCCGGTGATCTCGGGCAATTGGGCCAGAAAAATAAGGATGGCCAGGGCATTTACGAAACCGGTAACCACCGAGCGTGACACAAAACGCATGAGCAGGCCGAGCCTGAACACACCGGCGAGAATCTGTAACAGGCCGGTCAGCACGGTGGCAGCCAGTAAATATTCCAGACCGTGATCCCGCACCAGCGTCACCATGACCAACGCCATGGCGCCGGTGGCGGCGGAGATCATGCCCGGGCGGCCACCAACGATGGCAGTAATGACGGCAATGGAGAACGAGGCGTACAGACCCACTTTGGGATCGACACCGGCGATCACCGAAAATGCGATGGCCTCGGGGATCAGCGCCAGGGCAACGACGATACCGGCGAGCACGTCGCCACGGATATTGGAAAACCAGCTTTGTTTCAGGGCATGTAACATGGAATGGGCTCTGGGTAATATTTAAGGTCGATCGACATCGTGCACAGACTGGTAGCGCAGTCTGCCATCAGGAAATGACGGAGTGTGTAGGCGGAAACTTATGGTGGCGTGGCCAGAGGCCGGTGCGCCGGGGGTCTGATAGCGGCCATGATGGCTGTTATGTCCGGTGTCTGCTTTAGAGGGCGCGTATTCTAGCAGAAGCGAGGGGGTAAAGCACCCGTTGCGCCCGGATCCCAATGGCTGGGTCGGGCGCAGGCGGGCTTGAGCATCAATCCAGTGGTGCAGTGACCACGGGCAAAACAATGGCCGATGGCCGGTTGGCGTCAAAATAGATGGTATTGCGCGCCTGTTGTGCCGGTGTGCTGCTGTCGTCGAGCGCCGCGCCATTATTCGGATTGACGGCAAAGCGCGGGTAGTTGCTGGAGGTGACATGCACGCCAATACGATGGCCGGCTTCAAAGGTCTGCGCCGTGCTCCACATATTGATGACCAGTCGCTCTACCGCGCCGGGTGTCATCATTTCAACATCGTCGGCTTCCTGGCCATGACGGAATCGCGCCCTGATTGGGTAATCCAGAATCAGCGCCTCATAACCGTCCGGGTAGATGTCGACCAGTTTGACCACAAAATCGGTATCCAGCGCATCGGTGGACACAAACAGTTCCATGTCGATATGACCGGCGACCACCACGTCTTCCTCCAGCACCGGGGTGCTGAAGCGCAGGTAGTCCTGACGCTCATCAATCTCGCGTTGATCGCGCGGACCGACATCGGCGCCCAGATTCTGGCCGCCTACGGTGGGTACCGGGTTGGCCGGGTCGAAGATGTAGGTCTTGCTGGCATCCGCCGCAGTGGGCGGATCTGTGGCCAGGCTCATGTCCGGCTGCAGGTAATAGCGGGTCTCGATATTTTCCGGCGGCCAGCTGTCCATGTGAATGACGCGGTTCTTGTCGGAGACGTTGCCTTTGCGGGCAGAGGCCATCATGTAGATACTGACCGGCGGTTCGTCCATGATGCCGTTGTCAATGTCCTTGAGCCAGTAGTCCCACCAGCGCATCTGTTCCTCCAGACTGCCGTTGATCAGGCCGCCACCGGGGTACTCCAGATCACCCTGCAGCGTGCCATGGCCAAAGGCGCCCATGAACAGTTTCTGCTTGCCGCGGGCCTGCGGGTTGCCTTCGTTCTGCAGGTAGACAAAGTTGTGCAGCGAACCTTCGGCATAGATATCGTGCCAGCCGCCGACGTTGTAGACCGGGATTTCCACGTTATGGCGGTGAAACAGGAAGTCGGTGGCGCGCCACTGGTCATCCAGCACTGCGCGCGCCCTGTAGGCGTTGATGGCTTCCTCGCTGACACCCTGGCCACGCAGCCAGCCGCCGGAATGGCTTTCCTTGAACACGCCGCCCACAAACCGTGAGCGGTAGAACAGGCTGTCGGGTGCCACGGTGACGTAAGCGGCGGTCAGATTGGGCGGCGCCGAGGCGGCAGCCAGATTGGAGGTGATGCCGGGCGCCGAGGTGCCAAAAATGCCTATGTTGCCGTCGCTGAAGGTCTGTGAGGCGATCCATTGGACGGTGTCATAACCATCCTCAATGTCGTTCTCAAAGGGACGGTTTTCGCCTTCGGAGTCGTAACGCCCACGCACGTCCTGCGACACCACGGCATAACCGCGATCGTTATAGGCGGCGACGCTGCGATCAATGCCGTCCTTGTCATAAGGGGTGCGAGTCAGGATGACCGGCCAGGGGCCGTCGCCCTCGGGCAGGTAGATATTAGTGGCCAGCTCGACGCCGTCGCGCATGGGCACCATGACCACGGTTTTGTTGTCCGGTGCCGTGGGCTGGGCAAGGCTGGCGTTGGCGCCCAGAGTCAATGCCAGCGCGGCCGCGATGCACCAGCTTGACAGGTATGTTCTCCAATTCAGGCTCAGTTTGAACATGGCCGATTTTCCTTTTATTGTAGGTTGTTATTGGCGACCTGACCTGGGGTCAGATCTTCCTGAACAGCATGGTCAGACGATCACTCTCGCCGATCGTCAGGTATTTCTCCCGGTCAGTCTCGGTAACGTCGCGCAGGTTGGGCGGCAGATTCCAGACGCCGCCTGGATGATCCTTGGTATCGTTGGGGTTGGCATTGATCTCGGTGCTGCCCACGTAACGGAAGCCGTGCTCCTCCATGGTATCAATCAGGGTTTTCTCGTGGATGTAGCCGTTGCCGGCTTCGCGGCCAGGGTCCATGCGGTGATCAACAATGCCGACAATGCCGCCCGGCTTGAGCGCGTCGTACCAGGCGCCGAGCATGGCGGCCGGCCCCCAGTTGAACCAGTTGTGGGCGTTACGGAAATCCAGGATCGCATCAACCGTGCCTGGTTCTGCCAGTTCGGAGCGCTGGCGCGGATACAGCTCGGCGATCTCGACCTGGTCGTACAGATCCGGACGTGACTCGAGCATCTGGTCAAAAGTGTCGTTAAGCTGAATCATGAACGTGGACGCGGCCTCGGGATCGCGCGGGTAACCCGCAGCGATGAGTTTGCCTTCGTCACGCAGATAGGGCGCCAGAATCTCGGTGTACCAGCCGGTCCCCGGGAAAATCTCCACCACGGTATGGTGTGGTTCGATGCCGAAAAACGCCAGTGTTTCGACCGGGTTGCGGTATACGTCGCGCGCCTTGCTGGCTTCCGAACGGTGGTCTCCGGCGACGATGTTGTGCAGAGCGTCGGTGTCCTGCGCCAGTGCTGTAGAGGACAGGCCAATAAGCAGTCCCAGTGTGGCGGAGAGTATGGGGTTTTTGAACATGACAATGATCTCCCTGAAGTCCGTTGACAGCTCTGACTCTACTACAGATTTTAATCAAGGTCAGCGTCAGCAGGGATGGAGCGGGTGAAGGGAATCGAACCCTCGTCGTAAGCTTGGGAAGCTTCTGCTCTGCCATTGAGCTACACCCGCAGGTTCGGTCGCGAAGATAGGGCATTTCTTCACCGTTGTCGAGCGGATTTGCGGGACTGATAGAAGGGCCGGGGTCAGTGGCTCTGTGCGAACTCACTGCGCAAACAGCCGAACACCGGTTTACCTGTCGAGTCCGGCCAGTCGACGGCCTTGTTCATCACGTTTTCGGGACGAGAGTCGCCGATGACAATGCTGATTGGTGGGGGCAGGTGTCCGAGGTTGACATCCAGCCATTGACTGAAGTGTTCATACCAGGTGGTCGCAGACGCCGGAGCCTGTTCAAGAACGCAGTACAGCTTGAGGCGCAGACCCATCGGTGTATCGGCGGGCCGCACCAGGGCATCTGCCATGCCGGGGTAGGTGCAAAGCAGGCGGGTGACAGCTGTCAGGCTGACATTGTGTCCGGCTATCTGGATCACCTGATCCTGGCGACCCAATGGTTCGAACCGGGTCGCGTTGACGATACGCATGCCGTCATCAAGAAGACGCGCGTCACCGGTATCGATGTCGACAAGCCGGGCCCGCTCGCCGTCGGTCGTCAGCTGCCAGTACGGTAACAGATTGAAGGTGTCTCCATCCTTGGTTCGCCAGCCAATGGCAGCGGTTTCGGTGCTGCCAAACACCTCCATCAGCGTGGCATCCGGGTAGTCCAGGCGGAGCCTGGCCGCTACCTCGGGGGACAGCGGTGCGGTAGAGCTGATGCCGATAAATCGTGGGGGAAGTTTCACTTCCAGCCTGGCAACCAGAGACCAGATGTCCGGCGTGGCAATGATCATGTCGCCGTCACGGAACTGTGCTGCCCAGTGGTCAGGCAGGGTTCGCTCCGGTTTCACGCGCAGCATCGGAATCTGCCAGTGTGCGGGCAGGACAATTCCCCAGATGAACCCGTAAATGTGATGGAGCGGTACCAGGCTGAGCATTCGCGCAGGTTTGCTCAGCAGGGTTGCCAGGCAATCGATCTCTCGTTGCAGGCGCCAGGTTTCATGCGTCACGGGTTTCGGCGATTGAGTGGTGCCGGAGGTATGGAAGACGAACCGGCTGGCGTCAATCTCCAGGCTTCGTCTGGCCACACCCAGCCAGCCCTCGGCCGAGCGCCTGGCCAGCAGCAAATCGGAAATGCCCGTGCGGTCCAGCCCCAATGCGAGCGCAAAGCACCGCGCCAGTTCCACCATGTCGAGGGAACTGAAGCCGAAATGCCGGGGGTTGGGCAGCAGGTCTTCGGGCCGCGTGTTGCCATCCAGCAGTAGCTCAGCCAGGCCACGGCGATGCAGGGCGTCGCTGAGAAAATCCTCCAGATAACTTTCCAGCAGCCCCGGCTGTTGCCACCACACGGTTCAGAGTCTTTTCACAAAAATCCAGAAGCTGCCACCGACCAGGGCCGGCTTCATGTGCACCTTAACCTTGGTAGGGGCCATCTGGTAGTCGAACGTGTATTCCAGCATGACGCTGCCACGTTCGGCGACCACCTTGTCAAATGCGCCCTTGAATTTGGGCGTATTGGTGCAGGGGGCGACATCGGTGAAGAAATTTTTACCGATTACCTTGTCAGGCGCACGGCCGGTAATGGCGCCCTCGGCCTGATTGTATTGCTGAATCGTGCCGCTGGCATCCAGCTGGATGGCCCCAAAGGCCAGATCGTCGATTTGCGAGGCGCTCATGTTGGCCAGCTTGTTGTCGATATCCGAGGCGCCAAAATCAATTACTTCAAGGGACATACAGTTTTCTCCGGTCTTTGCCCGCAGTGCGCGGTTGATATGTTTGGATCTGTGCGAACAACATTACGCCACAAAGGCCGGTGCGGATCAGTCAGGAGAAGTGTCGCCCGGGTTTTCGCCTGGGTTGCCGCCAGAGTTGTCGCCAGAGTTGTCGCCAGAGTTGTCGCCAGAGCCGGCATCGGGCATGCGGGTGATGCGTACCGAGTCGGGGTTCTGTTCGGCGTAGGCGCGCATCCAGCGCGCTGCCATCAGCCGCGACTGCAGGATGGTTTCCTCATCCATGTCAGCGCGTAGACGCTCAAGTGAGCTGACTGCATGCTCGTAACCGAAGCGATATGCAAGTTCGTACCACATATGCGCAATGGCCAGGTTCTGTTCCACACCCAGACCATCGGCGAAAATGCGCGCCAGAAAATACTGCGCAGTTGCGTCGCCACGGTGTGCAGCACGGTTGAACCAGAATCGGGCCTGTTCATAGTCGCGCGTCACGCCATCCTGATCGCTGGTCGCATACAGGATGCCCAGTCTGGTCTGGGCGTCACGCAAACCCTGCTCGGCGGCCTGGGCAAAATAATCGCGGGCCTTGGCTGCGTCACGCTCAACCCCCTGACCAGTGGCGTACATCAGCGCCGCATTGTATTGCGCATCGGCGCTGCCGTTATCGGCCGCCATGGTGAACCAGGTCAGCGCGGCAGTGGGGTTGGGTTCACCCACCAGGCCACTGATCAGCAGCACGCCCAGGTTGTACTGGGCATCGCGATGACCCTGGCGCGCCGACTCCTGATACCAGCGCATGGCTTCCGGGAAATCCTCGGCGCGACCCTGGCCATAGAAGTTCATGGTGCCCACAGCGTACTGCGCATCGGCGTCGCCCTGCTCGGCGGCCTGTTCATACCAGTAATACGCCTCGCGGTAATCCTGTTCCACGCCCTGGCCCTGATCGTACATGACGCCCAGGTTGAACTGGGCACGCACGATGCCCTGCTGCGCTGACAGCGCATACAGCTGCATGGCGCGTTCGAAATCCTGATCGGTGCCGATGCTCTGATGGTACATCAGGGCCAGATTGTACTGGGCGATGGCGTGGCCAATCATGGCGCCTTCGGTAAACACGTCCAGCGCCGTCTCGTAGTCGCCGTTCTGGAAGGCTTCAAGGCCGATTTCGACATTGTAGCGGCTGGTGGCGGAGGGCGTTTCGGGTGCAGGCTGGCTCTGGGACTGGGCCACAGCGATGTGGCAAAGGCTGCCGCAAAGCAGCAACAGAAACAGGCGTTGGTATAATCGGACGATACTTGAGGTCATGGGCCGATTGTAGCTTGGCGCCGCGACGATAGCCAATAGTTGGTCGGAGTGAGAGGATTCGAACCTCCGACCCCTGCCTCCCGAAGGCAGCTTCTAGGGTATAAAAAACAAGGGCTTGCAGTCATATTTTCCTGATTTTCAATATATTGCAAAAACCGTTCATTTCAGAACGTCCCTGAAAATTTCAGCTAATTGCTGTATAATGGCTACATATTGGCCACACGGGATCGGATCATGAAGCTACTGTCTTCTATCACTGGTGATGACTTAAAAGAGTTCAAACGGACGGCAAAAGAGCGTGGCCAGCTTGGATGCACCAAAAATCCTGGCCTATTCGCCATTAAGCTGAAGCACGGTATTTCATGGCGCTTCAGATATCAGGATGTTGACGGCACCCGTGTTGTGGACACTATCGCAAGTGCTCATGATGATCTGCTACCCCAGCAGGCCGCAGAGAGGGCGCGCGCCATTGAAGAGATGCTCAGGCATGCCACCAGCCCCCGCCTTGAGAGGGCCAAGCGATTGCAGGCGCTCAGAGAGGCCAGACAGCAGGCAGACTCAAATCAATATCTGAACGCTGGCCGCTACTTTGAGGACATTTATACCCCCTATCAAACCGCCCATTGTCGCACCGGTAAATCCATCCTTAACGGCATTCGAAACAATTTTGGCCATCTGTTTGACCGTGATATGAGTATGCTCAGCGGGGCAGACATTACAGCTTGGTTCCACGATAAGCGAAAACAGGGGGTCAACCGGGCAACTTTGATTCGTGCGTTTTCAGCCTTCAAGGCCATGCTAAACCGTGCCGCTCTGCCTCGTGATGACTCCCCCGCAATACTTGCGACCAATCCACTAAAGGATGTGAAGCTGCCCCGCATGACGGTCACGGAACGGGCCGAAAAGGAGGCCAGCGACCGGGAAGCGCAGGGCAAACGCAATGTGATTTCAGACGAAACGAAGGCAGCACTCCGCACAGGGCTAGATCTGTTTGCGGAGCGTATCAGGGCGCAGAGACGTAACAGCCGAGAGCACGGCAAGTCATTTCTGCCTGATTTGGATGTAGCAGCTTATCCGCACTGGTTTATACCCTTCGCGCTGGTAGCGTGGTTTACGGGTATGCGACCGGGCGACATTCGCGTAATGCGCTGGGAGAATATCAGGCACAACAGGTTCAGTAATAAGACGCTTCACACGTTCACACCGGAAAAGACCAAGGACAAGGGCGACAGTCCGGCGCAGGTTCAATTCCCTGTTAGTGGCGAACTGCTGGACGTGTTGACCAGTTGGCGTAAGCAGTTAGGCGACCCGCAAAGCGGCTATGTATTCCCATCGGAGCGCGTGGCCGGTGGCATATTGGATAAAAACGCTTACAGACGACACTGGATCAAAGTGAAAAAATTTGCGGGCATAGATGCTGATCTGGATTTCTATGCCTTCCGACATAATTTCATTAGCCAGTTGGTGATGCAGGGCGAACCCGTTCTGGCCATCGCCCGGCTGGTGGGGCATAAAGACGGGACGATGATTGCGGAGAATTACTTCCATTTAGGAAATCAGGATGCTGACGACATTATCAGCAGGCTAGGAGAAAGGCTTTCCGGGCATACTGCTCCAGATTTGCAGGAGGCGCGGGCATGAGTTCCATTATAGACCATTCCGGAAGGGCATTAGGATGACACCTCGATTAACTGGGCTGCCCGAAGCCGTCAACGACGATTTAGAAGACTTGTTTTATAGCGTCTATGATCCGGATGAGCGCGCTAGCGATCCCCTTGGCTGGTATTATAGCTTTGTGCATTGGCAGGACACAGGGGAGATGGAATCCTTGTGTGCTCTTGTTGCCGGGGGTGGTCTTATACCAGATAAAGCCCGAAGTGCCCTTGCCTATGTTCTAGGTGGAGGTAAGCGGGGTGTAAAGCGGAAGCACCAAAACTATACCGCAAGCAAAAAGATCGACATGCGCGGGTACTTGTGCAGAAAAATCAAAGAGGATCTGAGAAAGGAATGCGACTCACCCAATGAGGCCATCAACCAGAGAGTTGCCGATACCTACAATGCGCAGTACATGAAACTCTATGCTTACGCCAGTATCGAAACAGTCAAAAAGGAAACCTGACTGCTTGGGTTGATTAAGTATTTTAATCGGCCTAAACCGATCGGTATACAACTTAAAGTCGTTGCCCTATGTTCTAACTGTCGCAATAAACCGAGAGTTATAGAACAAATGAGCACACAAACGAAACAGCCTGCAATTTTACGCCTGAAACACGCCGCCGCACATTGTGGGTTTTCCACCACAACACTGTGGCGCCTTGAGCAGACAGACCCAGACTTCCCCCGCAAGATTCGATTCTCTGCCCGCGTTTGTGGGTTCAGGCGCGAGGATCTGGACGCGTATCTCCAGCGCAAAGTGGAGGCTGCATAATGAAAAACGCCCCCGCCACCAGCCAAAGTAACGAGAGCGCCAAAACAGAGAAGCCCCATTATACCACCTCTTGCCCAGAGACACACCCGGCATGGGTTCGTGTGCAGCGCATTCTTGAGAGCCAGCGTAATCGTCCGGACACCTACACAGGCGGAGTCTATGGCGTTTCGGTTATACCGGCAAAGCGTGACCCATACGATCCGTCACAGCCGCTTGGTGCGCTGCTGAAATCAGTTTTGATATTCATCATAAAAGCAGGCGGCCAAGTTGATCGAGCTTCGACCATTCGAGAGTTGGCGAAACAGACCGGCTTCACTCCCGCCAATGTTCGCGGCGTTCTGGACTGGCTGATCCGTGCAAAGGTCGCCCGGCAAATCGCGACCGCAGAAAGCACGATTGAAATCAGGCTAGTTGACGGTGCGGAGGTGGCCGATCATGCAGATTGAAGAATTTCTGTCACGCCTGAACCGAGTCCGGCAGCTACCCGATGGGCAATGGCAGGCATCATGCCCTACCGCCATTCACCAGCATGGCGACAGATCCGCCGGATTGCGTATCAAGGCCGGTGATGATGGCCGTGTCCTTGTGTACTGTCACGCAGGCTGTCATGCAGAGCTTATCACGGCTGCCTTAGGGCTTACGCTGTCTGATCTGTTTGCAGAGCCAGAGCGCCGTCCTGGGGCTGCCGTGGCGCGTAGTCCAGCATACATGACCCGAGACATTGCCAGTGTGGTTGCCTATGACGCCATAACCGCCTCGATTGCACTGGATCACGTCCAGCAAGGCCGCAACTTCACTGCTGACGATATGGCGCATTTTCAAGCCTCTGCTGGCCGTCTGTTCCGTTTCGCACAGCGTGTGGGGGGCAGTGTATGAGCATGACGCCAGAGACACACCGGGCAGGCATTGAACGTGGTAAGGCTGCGCTGGATGAGCCACCTGTTTTTGATCTTGCTAAATTCTCAATGAATGGCCAAGCCGCAACGATGGAGGCGCAAATGTTAGAGGACAAGTTTGTGTTGGGACGGATGGCAATTCTGGGTCAATCAACCATTTTTTATGCCAAGCCCAACGCCGGTAAAACCCTGCTGATATTGTGGCTACTGATACAGGCGATCCGTAAGGGTGAGATTCGCGCCCAAGACGTGTTTTATATCAATGCCGATGACAACCACAAAGGGCTGGTGTTCAAGCTGAAGCTGGCTGAAAAGCACGGCTTTCACATGATGGCACCCGGCTATAGGGACTTCAGATCTGAAACCCTTCACCAGTACCTAAGTGAACTGGTACGCCAAGACAACGCACGGGGAAAGATCCTGATTCTGGACACTGTAAAGAAATTCACTGACCTGATGAAGAAGGACAGGGCTTCACAATTTGGGGAGAGCGTCCGGCAATTTGTTTCACACGGCGGCACCGTGATTATGCTGGCCCACGTCAACAAGCACCGGGACGAAGATCAGAAAGTGATTTATTCCGGCACCAGCGATCTAGTAGATGATGCCGATTGCGCCTATACGCTGGACACCGTGACCGAGGATGCCGCCAGCGGGTTGCGTACCGTGAAGTTTGAGAACTTCAAAAGCCGTGGTGACGTGGCCAGCGAAGCCGTCTACCGATACAACTACGCCGATGGCACCACCTACTATGACCGGCTGGAGTCTGTTCAAGAGGTAGGCCAAGCTGAGCGAGAGCAGGCCGAGAAACGCGCCAGACAGGATGCCATGCTGGAGCGCAACCGGGCAGCCGTGGACGTTATTAAGGACTGCATACGCGAGGGGATTACCAAGAAAACTGATCTGATAGCACAGGCGCATGACCGATCAGGGATTGCAAAGGCTAAGATCACCCGCGCGCTGGGAGATCATACCGGCAGCAATGCAGCAGAGCATCAATTCTGGCACGTCAATGTGGCCGACAAGAACGCCCACGTTTATCAGTTGAACTGGGGTGTTTCATGAAAAAGCACCCGCACCCTGAAAACTGGAAAACACGAAAAACTGAATTGCCGGGTTTAGACTATTTGGGCATGTGGCTACCTCTGAAAGCCGCACCATTATTGAGTTTGCTGAGTTTTCCATGTTTCTCGTGTTTTTTTAGTTTATTAAGTTTTCTGTTTCTGAGTGTGGGGGTATGAAATTGCCGAGCAGAGACTTATACAAGAACGTATGGTATAATAAGGGTATGAACCGAGAGCAGCAAGATCAGATCAACCAAAAGGCCATTCATGCAGTGGCCGCCATGATGGCAGGACGACCCATTGCGCCGCGTTACAGGGCCGTGGTGGCGCAGTTGAACGCCGAAGGCTACCGCACAAGCCGGGGCAATGATTGGACGCCGCACAGGCTTTTCAGGATGCTTCAGCGTAATGGGTTCAGCGGTCTGCATGGCTTACTGCGAAACGGGCATTTCCGGACACGTTAGAAAGGGTATTTTAAGCACAGTACCGCGCGCGAGGCTAAAGATTTTTGCGGAGTCAGTGCAGGCGCAAGATTTTTCCCCGATCACTACGCGAGGGGAACATGTTGGACTTGGACGAAATTTCCAGACAGTGATCTGGGGCTACTGACAGGTGAGCCGCCTCCGTTGTGGGGCATCCATGAGAAACGAAAACAGAGAAGCGATATTATGAAACAACTAACCGTAGCAACTCGCCCGACCGTCAACGTCCTGACAGTGGCGCGCAAGATAGACCAACTGGCCGCAGCAAACGATATGGTCAGAGCAATTTTTGAAGGCACGCTGGCGCGCATGAACCGCGATCTAGCAACGCTGAAAGCCGATGCCGCAACGCTGAAGGCGAACGCCGCAGCACCCGCGCCGGAAACGGATGCTGATAGACTTTCCGATGAACTGCCGGTTTACCACTAAAGGAGTGTCATCGATGAGTAAAACCAGAGCAATCGAAACAATGAACAGCACCCAGATCAAGGCACGGCTTGCCGAGTTGGATCATCTGGACGCCGCGCATGAAGCCAGAGATATGGACGCAGAATTGAGCGCCGCCTACTTGTCTGGCGATAACGTCGAGGCGCTGGCTAACCTGCAATTGGAGGCCGAGAAATCGGCAAGGCTCCTACGCGTCGAGCGCATTTCCCTGACCGGCGCGCTTCCTGAAGCAATCAAGCGTGAGGCACAGCCCGTAATTGACGCCAAAGCAGAGCAACACGCAAAGCTGGCGGCACAGGCCACCGACATAGCGCAGCAGATCCTTGACGACTGGCAGGCGCTTTCCCTGCTTATCGAGCAGTGGAACGGCCAGCGGCAACAGTCAATAACACTATCAGTGGAAGCCGCAGAGACTGCAATCAAGGCCGGGCTGCCTACGCCCCGACAGTTTGGCGCGTTCGTGGATGGGCAACTTACTAAAACCGGCAGTGACATGAAAACCACCGGCCACCGGCTTGCGTGGGCAGCACAGCTAGACATTCCGCAAGGGTCGCACGAGCTGACGCACTGACGCCACATCCGGCGTGAATCGAACCGCCTCTGATGTTAGGGGCGGTTTTTTTGTTTACGAAACAGGGTATCGCAGCCCGGAGGCGGGGCGCTACACGGGCTTAGCTAAAGCAGGTTTTGCCTCGCCTGTTAACGCTGATAATCTGGACTCGATGTTATTGATTAACTCACGCTGTACATCATCATCTATGTCATCGTTATGTATATAAAAGAGCGCTTCTTGATACTGATCTATCGCTTTTTTGGCGTTACCCTTGAACTCTGCTTTTCTTGCTTCCGTAATGTAACCTTCAATTTTCGACCTGTGCATCAGAAGTCTTAATTCAATGGCGCTAGAATCGTCGCCGAGCGTTTTGCCTTCGACCTCTAAGATGTCCTGTGCCGTCAATAGCGCCTTTGCTAGCACATTAAACTTTGATGAAGGACTTGCGGTTAGTTCCGCTTTCTTCTTGGCTCTGTCCGCGATTTTGACTATTTCTTCAGTGATTATTGTATCTCGATAGCCCTTCATTCTTGTGACTAGCTCTGAGGGAGCAGGGGACAGTGTAGTTATTCCCTTATCTTCATACTCGCGCAGATACCCTAGTTGATCCATCAGCAGTTCATGCCGAGACAATCTTGTTGCCAGTGTTTTGCCGTCTTGAGCAAGCCTTATGGAATCTTCCATGATGCGCGCTCTTTGCTGAATATCGGATAAGACAGGGAATGCGCACCTCTTACAAAGCCCGTTTCTGTCAGTGGCTTGCAGTATTCCGCCTGTTTCGCAATATTTACATGTTGCCATGATGCTCACCGAATCTTTTATATATTGGCGGAGGCCAGGTAGCACTATCGTCCCCATATAGCTGCCTGATCTTTCGGTATTCGATTAGAAAGTCCTTGTCCTCGCCAATTTTGCGTAAGCGTTTATGTTCCGCTAGGTGTTGGCGTGATAATTCCTCGAATTTGATCTCATCACCTTTCAGTTTTTCGCGCTTCGCGTTTAAACGAAGTTTGTCGAATATTTGGTGACAACCGACCTCGAAAAGCGCATTTCGGATTTCAGCAGGCTTGTGGGGAAACGTCTTTCTACAATCCTCGCGAAGCGCCGGTATCAAGTTTTCGTATGCATATTCGATTGCCTCAGAATACCTTCTGGCCTTCTGGAAGTAAGGGATGATCTTTGTATATCCGTTGTTGCCGTACCCACCGGCAGACTTCATCTTTAAGACAGCTTCTTTTAAAAGTTCAATGGCTTGGTCGTACTTATTTTCTTTGGCAAGCTGCGTCGCGGCCTTATTGAGATCGTTAATATCCATACGAAATTGGCTACTGAACCGGGGGATGTGAATCGAGTATAGCCAGCAATGGCTATTGATTGAAAGTATTCTGAGGTTTGGTAGGCTTTCTTTGGGCAACCGCTTAGCCTATGGCCGATAACCTTTATACATGCCAGCAGGAAGCAACCAGCAGGGCAGCCCGTCGATGTTTGGCGGGCTTTTTTGTGCCTGAATTTGCAGGTTTATGATGGGTGCTAGCTACATTCTGGCTACACGGAAGCGGAAAAAATAAGGAGATCTGAAAAATAAATTCGAACTTTTTGTATCGTATTGATATTAAAGATAAATATGGTCGGAGTGAGAGGATTCGAACCTCCGACCCCTGCCTCCCGAAGGCAGTGCTCTACCAGGCTGAGCTACACTCCGAAGGGGTCTGTTGCATGTATCAGCGCCGGGCCGTGACCGCGCCATGGGCGCAGGTTCCGGCGACAGCGCTCGGGGCGCATAATATGTCAGAATTGCGGGCATTTTCCAATACCCGGGCCAAGAAAAACCCCGGAGCGAATTTCAATCTCCGGGAACCTTCACGCAACAGCATTCAGGAGGCTATGCGCCGGTTGTCGACACTGAAGGCGCCCGCGCCAGCGCTGCTCAACGCCAACAGCCCGGCCATGATGCCCATGTTCTTGAAGAAGTTCTGGGTCTCGTGGGAGCGCTGCAAGCCCTCGGCCATGGTCCAGAAATCGTGCATGACCAGACTGATTACCAGCGTCAGCCCGGCCAGTACAAAGGCCACCAGCCGGACCTGGTAGCCGGCAAACAGTGCCGCCGCTCCGCCCACCTGGATGACGCCGGACAGAATCAGGAAGAACGGAATCAGGAACATGCCATGCGAGGCCATGTATTCAACGTGCATGTCATACTGGGTGAATTTCATCAGACCGGGCAGCAGAAAGTACACGGCAAGGATAAGCCGGCTGGCGGGGGTAAACAGTCGGGTGAGCGCTTCGGGGATCATGGGATGTCCTGTTATCAGTATTGTTGTTGGCCCATGTTGGCGCTCAAATACGGCGGATGGCGTCAACGGCGGCTAACAGTAGCTTTCGGCTGAAGGGTTTGTCCAGTGTTACGGCCGGTTTCAGCGCCAGGATCCATTTACGTTCGGTTTCATTCAGATTGCCGGATACCAGCAACACCGGGAGCGAGGGCCGCAGGGCCCGGACCCGGGTCGCGAGCTGGATGCCGGTCATACCGGGCATGGTCTGGTCGGTCAATAGCAGATCCAGACTGTCGCCGGGGTTTGTCTCAAGGTATTGCAGAGCGGCGCCCGGCGAGTCGAATTCAATGACCTGCATGCCTTCGCGCTGCAGGGTCATGCGAATGGTGGCCCTGACCAGCTCTTCGTCATCCACCACCAACACGCGGTATGGTGATGACGGGTCCGCCGACACATTGGTGATGCCATCATCACTGACAGGTGTCTGCAGAGGGGGAGCCACCGTCCTGAATTTGAGTGCAAACTCGGTGCCCTGCTGAGGCCGGGAGCTCAGTCGAATGCTGCCGCCGAGTTGGGTGACCAGTTTGTGGACAATGGCCAGCCCCAGGCCGGTGCCCTCACCAGCTGCCCGGGTGGTGAAAAAGGGTTCAAAAATGCGGTGGTGAATGGCTGGAGGAATACCCGTACCGGTGTCGCTGACCGTCAGCAGTACCTGGTCACCGGAGCCCAGCAGATCGAGTCTGAATTCGAGCGTCCCGCCGGCCGGTTTCATGGCCAGGCAGCCATTGGTGCCCAGATTCATGAGTATCTGGTGAAGCATGTCGGGCGTCGCCAGTATGCAAACATCGGGTGCATTGATGGTCTCCCGGATGCTGATGTTGGCAGGCATGCTGCTGCGCAGCAAAGCTGCGGTCTCGTGCAGCACCGGTGCAACCGGTGTGCTGCTGGCATTGGCATCATGTTGCTGGCTGAAGCTCAGGATACGCTTGACCAGGTGTGCGGCTCGCTCGGCGGAGGTGATGGCATTGTTGATGTGCTGGCGCTGGGTGCTGTCAGGTGGCGCCAGTTCACGAGCCTCTTCACTGGCCATGAGGATGGGTTGCAACAGATTATTGAAGTCGTGGGCGATGCCACTGGCCATGGTGCCCAGCGCACTGAGTTTCTGCGAATGCAGCAGCTGATCCTGCAGTTGTTCCCGTTCCTTGAGCGACTCGGCGATGCGCTGCCGGGACGACTCCAGTTCGACCATGGTGGTCTCCAGGCTGTCCAGCACCCTGGCAGTGGTCAGTGAGCCCAGCAAACATAGAAACAGCAGGGTGCCACTGACGCCGAGCCACGATTCAAGTGTGTAGACGACCTCGCCATAGGCTGGGCTTGGCGACTGCACGAACACCAGCAGCGCGCCATAGGCCAGCATAACCAGCATTACAAAGGCGATGCCGGCAAAGGCGCCGCGGTAGCCGAAAAACAGTGCCGACAGTAGCGGCACCGTTAGCAGCCATTCAGTGCCGGCACCGACGGGGCCCAGCAGCCACAGCAGGAAAACCCCGATCGCCGCCCAGAACGTCAGGAACAGACTTGCGCGCACCCTATACGGCGCTCTGCTGGCCACGGCCAGCAGGATGACCGCAAGCCAGGCCAGGGTGTCGACTAGCAACAGGCTCCAGATTTCCAGCTGGTAGGCCAGCGTGGCACTCGGAATGTAGGCGATACTGGCCAGCGCAGCCGTCGCCCACAAGGTTGTCTGCAGGATGCGCTGGCGGATGCCAAGCATGCTGCGGCTGATGTTAATGACAGCGGACATAGTATTCCCGTTAATGGGTTACCAGCGTTCAGGGCGTAACAGGTGACGCATGTCGGGTGTATATGGCACAGCATAGTCATGCGAGGCCAGAATAATGCTGTCACGCGTGCGGATCAGGCGGGCGGTCACATAGATATTGCGCTCGGCGATGGCATAGGTGCCCACCAGCACGACATCGGCATTGTGCTCGGCACTGATATCCGACAACGTGCGGGACAGCAGGAATTCACCCTGGTTCTGGTCCACATACACATTGTTGCGCAGCAGCAGCTCCACAAATTGATAACCTTCCGCGGCGAACGCTGATACCAGTTGCTGCGAGGCAATACGGCCGAACGACGAGGACTGTGACAGATTGTCGATATTGGCGAAGCTGGCTGCCAGCATTCTGCCGGCCGGGTCGAGCTGCCCGCCGGCAATGTCGATCAGGGTCTGCGCAGCCTGATGGTTGTTGGTGATGACCGGATTGCCGATGGTTCTGGCAATCGTTTTACAGCCGGTCATGCTGACAGCGGCCAGCACCAATAGCCAGGCAAACAGAGTCTGTGTACGTGCCAGGCGCATCATGTCATCAACTCCCTACCACGTTAAAGGTTTTGCCGCGCGTCTGGTAATTGGCCAGATCGGCATCGCGAACATAATAAATGCGGGTGTCCGAGCGCAGCAGTCGGGCACCATCATGTACGGTGGTCGTCACCATGACTTCCGACATGGTCTCCCGTGTGTCGCGCCAGACGTCGGTCAGCACATCCAGGCCCAGCGCCAGGGGGATGATGGCCAGCTTGTTGTCTTCCCAGTTGGGCACGTTGCCTGCGATGGCGGCAATGGCAAAGGCCGCCGAAAAAAAGCCGGGCCGGGGACGCAGGCTGCGCCCGTTATCGTGACTGACCACCATGATGTCGTAATCCAGCAGCAAGGCATCGCCGCCGGGATTAAGCATGACATTGGCGCCGCTGGCCAGCAGTTGGGCCTCCAGCAGCCGTTGATAGGCCTGTTCAAAAGGGCTGTCGTTGCTATCTGTGCGCTCAATGAACAGCGTCGGTGGTGATGCAAACCCCGCGCTGATCAGGCCGGCTTCATTGGCTGCCATCAGGTTCCAGTGCGCGGCGGAGCGAGCCACTTCCTGCTCCACACCGGCGAAGGTGACGGCGCGCGGAAACGCCTGATAGCGGTTATTACAGGCACTGAGTGCGCAGCCTGCCAGCAGGGCGAGGCAGATTAGCTGATGATAACGCGTCATGTAGGGTTCCGGTCGACAGTCATGGTTTAATCGCTGTGTCTATACAGGCTATCGACTGCGCCGACGTTTTCCTTAGCCGATTGCCATTCAAACGCGTTGCTGGCGTCTGTTGCTGTAACTGATATAGTCAGCAGTAAAAACGGGTGAATCATGAATCTTATCCTCTATGCCATCCCGGTATTCATGCTGTTGCTGCTGATTGAGCTGGGCGTGGATATCCGGCGCAAGACCGGATATTACCGGCTGAACGATGCCATCGCATCGCTGAGCACCGGCATGCTTAGCCAGACCATGGGGTTTGCCACGCGCTTTATGGGGTTTCTGGCTTACGCTGCGTTGTGGGCGGTATTGCCGCACGGCGAACTGACCATGACGCCATGGCTGTGGGTGGCGGCGTTCGTGTTCTACGATCTCTGTTACTACTGGAGCCACCGCTGCCAGCATACAATAAATGTGCTGTGGGGCATCCATGTGGTGCATCATCAAAGCGAAGAGTACAACCTGACCACCGCTTTGCGACAACCTTTTAATGGTTTCCTGATCGGTTCGATATTCTACCTGCCCATGCTGTTTGCCGGGTTCCCGCCCGCCGTGGTAGTGACTGTTGGTTCGCTGAATCTGATCTACCAGTTCTGGGTGCATACCCGCTTTATCAGGACCCTGGGCTGGGCCGAGCAGGTATTTGTAACGCCGATGAACCATCGTGTTCACCATGCCATCAATGATCCATATATCGACAAAAACTTCGGCGGCGTATTCATCCTTTGGGACCGACTGTTTGGTACCTATCAGCGTGAGCTGGATGAAGAGCCCTGTGTTTATGGCGTCCGCAAACCGCTGCACAGCTGGAATCCGTTTTACGCCAATTTGCATGTGCACTGGCAGCTCATGCAGGACTGCTGGCATGCCGAGCGCTGGTGGGACAAGCTGCGCTTGTGGTTCATGCCGACCGGGTGGCGGCCAGCGGATGTGGATGCGCGTTACCCGCTGGAGCGTTGCCTGCCTGACAGCCAGCAGAAATATGACCTTAGACCACCAGTGCCGCTGGCATTGACAGTGCTGGCGCTGCACATCCTGCTGATGGGCTTCACTGTCTGGTTTCTGATCAATGTTACGGTACCTGATTTTGGTCTGGCACTGGCGCATTTCATTCCGCTGGGTGGCGGACTGTGGCTCAACAGTCGACTGCTGGAACAGAAAACCAACGCTGTGTGGCATGCCATGCTGTTCTGGTGCAGCTGCGCGGTGTTGCCCTGGGTGGTATCGGGTTGGTTGCTGCCGGTTCAGCTGTCTTCTGTCATGCTGTTGTTGCCCGCTTTAGTGCTGCCGCTGGTATCCGGTCGCCGGTTGCTCAACCAGACCGTCTGATAAGGCGCCATGACAATTTCTTTTGCGTCCAGCGCGATATGCTGACCACTCACCAGATCATACCAGTCTTCGGTATCGATCAGGTTGATATCGGAGAGCGGTATGTGATGAGTCTCCAGAGAAATATTGTTGAGGGCAAAAATGCTTTGTTCGCGGTTGATGCTCTGCCGCCAGAAGGCAAAAATGCCATCGCCCAGGTGCAGGGTAAACTGGGTGGCGTTGGGGTGAAATGCCGGTTGCTGCTGGCGGATGGTGATCAGGGATTTCAATGCTGACAATACTTGTGCGTGTCGTGTGCCAGGGTCTGCCAGCAGTGTGTCCAATTCTTCCCGCGACCACTGGTGACGGTTGATGTGACGGTTATGGCCACTGCGGGCCAGGCGCTGTTCGTCATTGCCGGTGGCCAGGAAGCTGTGAATGTAAATCGCTGGCACGCCCTCAAGCGCCAGCAAAATGGCATGCGCGCAGATGAATCGTTGCAGCTGCCATTGATCAGGCTTGCCCGACTGATCTGCCAGCGTGCAAGCCAGCGAGTCCCACAAACTGATATTGATTTCATAAGGGCGCCGCTCCAGGGCCGAGGTCGCGCGCCAGGATATGCGACCACCTGACCGCTCCACGCCTGACAGCAGGGCTTCAATCTCCTGATCGCTGAGCAGGCCTTCGGCAGGTCGCAAGCCTATGCCATCGTGGGAGGCGATAAAATTGAAGTAGAAGGTGCCCAGTTGCGCCGGCGGCATACTCATCAGCCAGTTTTTAAGGTGCCGGCAATTGCCGTTGAGCAGGGTGAACAGCAGCAGAGGCGGCAACGAGAAGTTGTAGATGCTGTGCGCTTCATTGGCATTACCGAAGTAACTCAGGTTTTCGCGTTTGGGGATATTGGTTTCGGTAATGATCAACGCTTCCGGCTCGGCATGTTCGATCAGTGCCCGCAACAGGCGGACAATTTCGTGAGTCTGCAGCAGGTTCAGGCAATTGGTACCCGGTTCCTTCCAGATGAAGGCCACCGCATCCAGTCGGAAAACGCGGACCTGATGGTCCAGATACAGCCGGATGATACGCACAAACTCCAGCAGCACATCGGGATTGCGGAAATCGAAATCCACCTGATCGTGACCAAAGGTACACCATACGTGCCTGATGCCCTCAGCGGTGGCGACCGGGCGCAACAGTTCACTGGTGCGCGGTCGGGTCACCGCGCTCAGGTCCAGTGCCGGATCGGCCGTGTAAAAATAATTTCTGCCAGGTTCCTTGCCATCAACGAACTGCTGAAACCACGTGTGAGAGGTGGAGCAGTGGTTGATGACCAGGTCGGCCATGAGCTTGAAGTCGCCGGCCAGTGCTTCGATGTCGTGCCAGTCGCCCAGTGCCGGGTGCACCGTGTTGTAGTCACTGACCGCAAAACCATCGTCGGAGCTCCACGGGAAAAACGGCAGCACATGAACGCCTGTTACTGTGCCTTGCAAATGCCGGCACATGAACTGCTGCAGGGTTTGCAGAGGTTTGTCGTCGGCGACCGCCCTGATGCTGTCGCCGTAAGTGATCAGATAGACATCACGTTGATCCCATATTTGCTGTTGCCGGCCGGCATGCACCTGCGCAGGATCCAGGCGCATGCTGGCCATCAATGCAGCGGCCAGCTGTTGCCATTCGGCGCTGCTCAGCGCCGGGTAAATGTGCTGCAGATGATTGCCAACACGCGTATTCAGATCTGCCATGATCAACCTGCCTGCGTGATGAATTCCTGGGTGTCCGCCTCGACGGCTTCTTTCAGTTCCTCAAGGATATTGGGCTGGGCGCTGCGCACGCGGTTCCAGCTGGGAATGAACGGTGTCTCCATGGGGTTGTCGAGGAAGTATTCACCGGCCGCCTTGATATTGCGGGCAAACAGTTCCACGGCCTGTTCTTCCTTGTGGATATCCAGCGTCAGACCATTGATCAGCGCGTCATTACGGTAGGTCTCGACAAAGTCCAGGGCAATACGAAAGTAACTGGCCTTGAGGGTGCGGAAGGTTTCGCTGGATAGCACTACGCCGTTGGTGGCAAGTTTGCGGAAGATGGCCTTGGCGATGTCGATGGACATTTTTGACAGCCCGGCCTCGGCATTATCCGCTGACAGGTCCTGGTGTTTGTGATCGTAGTTGTCGGCGATGTCGACCTGGCACAAGCGGTTGGTGGCGTTGTTGCGATACATCTCCGACAGAATGCCGATCTCCAGCCCCCAGTCGCTGGGTATGCGCAAATCGTTAACGGCCTCGGTGCGGAAGGAGAATTCCCCGGCCAGGGGATAACGATAACTGTCCAGGTAATCCAGATAGTCGCTGGGCGGCAACACTTTTTTCAGCGCCCGCAACAAGGGGGCTGTCTCTTATACACATCTGACGCTGCCGACGATCTACTCTGTGTAGAT
>CAJXPR010000042.1 GCA_913058135.1 uncultured Gammaproteobacteria bacterium | reverse complement strand
TCTACACAGAGTAGATCGTCGGCAGCGTCAGATGTGTATAAGAGACAGAATCTGCCCCGGCTGCGCATCGACCTGACGCAGGACGACCTCTATACCCTGAGCGATGGCACCCGAGAGGTTCTGGATACCCTTGAGCGCCCCATCGAGCTGACATTTTTCTATTCAGAAGAAACCATCGGCCAGATGCCACAGGTTCGGGCTTATGGCAACCGCGTGCAGGAACTGCTGCGCGAGATGGTCATCGCCAGCAACGGCAATCTGACGCTGGAAGTCGTCGACCCGGAGCCGTTCTCCGAGCAGGAAGACCTGGCAACCAGTTACGGCATTCAGGCGGTGCCGCTGGCTGCTGGCCGCGAGGAAGTCTATTTTGGCGTGGTGGCGGCCGACCCGGGTACCCGGGTTGAAGGTGAGGAGGAGGTCTACGAAGCCATCCCGCTGGTGCGACCGGATCAGGAAGAGTTTCTGGAATACGAATTCTCCCGCTTGATCAGTCGGGTGCTGGACCCGGATCCCACTGTGGTCGGGCTGATTACCTCGCTCAACATCGATGGCGGCTTCAACCCCGCTACCGAGCAGGCCACCGGCCCCTGGGCAATCATGGACACGGTGCGCTACATGTATGATGTGCGCCGCCTACAGGAAGACGTTGCAGCCATTGACGAAGAGATCGACATCCTGATGCTGGTGCACCCGCAGGAGTTGCCGGAACACACGCTGTATGCCATTGACCAGTTTGTCCTGCGTGGCGGCCGGGCCCTGGTGTTTGTTGACCCCAACTCGGACACCCAGACCCAGATCATGGTCGGTGGCGGCGGTTACCGTGACAATCTGGGCTCGGATCTGCCCGGCCTGCTAAGCGCCTGGGGCGTGAACTATGATGCCTCCCAGGTGGTCACTGACCAGGAGCTGGCACTGTTTGTGACGCTGGCCCAGGGTCAACGCCCGACTGCGCACTACGGTATGCTCGGCGTGCCCCGCGAGCACTTTGCCAACGACATTGTCAGCGGCCAGTTGCAGGTCATGAACCTGTCCTCGGCCGGCGCACTGACCCCGGTCGAAGGCGCAGAGACCACCTTCGAACCACTGATACAGACCAGCGAACAGACGATGATGATGGGCACGGCCTTCTTCCGCGAAATGGGTGACCCCACCCTGCTGATCGATGACTTTGTGTCAGAAGAGCAGACCCGCACCCTGGCGGCCCGGGTGTCCGGACCAGCGCAGAGCGCATTCCCGGACGGCCCGCCAGCGGCTGCTAGCGATGCTGGCAGCGATGCGGCCGGCGATGAATCCGAGCAGGAAGACTCTGCGGCCGCAGAATCAGCCACTGACGACAGCCCCGAAGCATCGCCGCAACAGCACCTGAGCGCCTCTGTCAGCGATATTGGCGTCATCGTGGTGGCTGACAGTGACGTACTGGCCGATCGCATGTGGGCGCAGTCACGGCAGGTTGCCGGACAGCGCGTGATCAACGCCTTCGCCAGCAACGGCGACTTTGTCATCAATGCCCTGGACAATCTCAGTGGCAGCACCGAGCTGATCAATATCCGCAGTCGGGGTCGCTACGCCCGGCCGTTTACCCGCGTACTGGCCCTGCAGCGCGAAGCGGACGAACGCCTGCGTGAGCGCGAAACCAATCTGCTGGAACGTCTGTCGGAAACTGAGGAACAATTGCAGGCATTGAATCAGGGTAGCGGCAATATTTCACCGGAGCAGGAAGCCGAGATCGAGCGCTTCATTGAGCTGCAGCTGGAAACCCGACGCGACTTGCGTGAAGTGCAGTTTGAACTGAATAACGAAATCGATCGTCTGGGCTCGGTGTTGAAGGCCATCAATACCGCATTGATTCCGGCACTGATCATCATTGCGGTGCTTACTGCCGTGCTGCTGCGCAACCGCCGCAGGAAACTGGCCCGTTAACCCGCTAGCCCCTTAACCCGTCGGCAGCCGGGAGAAAGACAGTCACCTGGGTGCCCTGCCCGGGCTGACTGTCTATCTGCAGTTTGCCGCCATGGGCATCAACAATCAGGTTACACAGATACAGGCCCAGGCCAAAACCACCGGTATTGCGCTGCCGTGCACTGTCCACACGATAGAACGGTTCGGTGACATGACGCAGGTGCTCGGCCGCTATGCCTTCACCCTGGTCAGTGATACGCAGCACGGCCTGATCTTCCTCAAAGCTGGCCTTGATGGTAACGGGCCGTCCCCGACCATGGCGGATCGCGTTGTTGACGATATTGGCTACCAGTAACCGGATACGCAACTTGTCCAGACGCATGGAACGGTCTTCGGCAGGCAGATCAACCACCAGGCCGCCCTCATAATGCTGAAACTGCTCTGCCAGCATGCGGATATAGTCGGCAAAGTCGACATCGTCCAGGATTAATGCCGAGTGCTGGGTGCTCAGTCGCTCGGCTTCGATCAGATCAGAGATTAACAGGTCGATTTCATTGATATCGTCACTGAGGTTGTTGCGCAGGTCACTGTCCTCCATGAACTCAAGCTGCAGCTTGGCGCGCGTCACCGGTGTGCGCAGCTCATGGCTGATGGCCAATAACAACTGCCGCTTGGCCTCCAGCATGGATTGCAGGGAATCGGCCATGTGATTGATACTTTCGGTCAACTCGCCCAATTCATCCTTGCGCGTGACTTCCACCCGATAGCTGAGATCACCTTCGCAGATCTTCTCCGCCCCCTGCCGCAACTTGCCGACCGGTTCCATCAGGCGACGTACCAGCCAGTAGTTGGAGAACAGGATAAACAGCGCGAACCCCAGGCCTATGTAAACGACGATATAGTCGTAGTCGCTGAGCGAGGGCGCCTTGCGGTTGAGAAAGTATTCATAGCCACCGCGTGCAACGCGGATCACCTGCTCGTTGCCGGCGGCCAGCATCTGCGAATCATCTGACAGTGTACGCACGAATACCGTACTGGAGATATCCAGGTCCGACTCGTCGTCGGATTGCCAGTTGATATGGGGACTGCGAATGATGATGGTCAGCGACAGATCACGCGCCAGCTCGGCGGCACGCTGCAGGTCTGGCGGTATACCAATGGCATCGACCAGCAGCCGGACGTTGTCCAGATAGAACACCGGCAGAGGATTCAGACGCTCACGGCGCCAGTTCTCATCTATTTGCCGGATAGAAAAAGTGATGACCAGGAAAAACAGAATGACAGTGGCGCTGAAAATCAGAAAGAGCCGGAAGTACAGAGACCCGGTCACTTTCGGCAGCAGGGAATTCATTGCAGCTGACCGACAAAGGTGTAGCCGCGCCCCCACACAGTCTTGATGAATCTTGGTGTTTTGGAGGTATCCTTGAGTTTGTGGCGCAAACGGCTGACCAGGGTGTCTACCGCGCGTGAAAACAGTTCTGCATCAATGCCGCGCAAGCGGTTCATCAACTCGTCGCGGGTAAAGGTTTTGTTGGGCGACTGGATAAACAGCACCAGCAGCTCGTACTCCATGGTGGTCAGTTCCACCAACTCACCATCCAGATGCACGGTACGGCGGCTGGTATCAACATCCAGCCCTTCGATACGGGGCAGGTCATTGTCAGCCCGGGCATCGTCGCCGGCGCGGCGCAGGATATTGGTAATACGGGCAACCAGTTCACGCGGTTCGAAAGGTTTGGGCAGATAATCGTCAGCGCCCAGCTCCAGGCCGACAATACGATCAGTGACTTCGCCATGGGCGGTCAGCATCATGATCGGCAGGTGTCCATAAACAGAGGTTTTGGCGCGGATTTCACGGCAGATTTCAAAGCCGTCCTTTTCCGGTAACATGACGTCCAGAATCAGCAGATCGGGCTTGGAACGCTTGAGCAGTTCAAATCCCTTGCTGGGGGTGTGAGCAACCGTGACTTTCATGTCATAACGGTCCAGATACTGCGTCAGCAGTTGGCCCAGTTTTTCGTCATCGTCTATTATTAGTATCTGCTTCATAGGGCAGGAGTTTACGAATTTGCCGGACATAAATCAATCTGTGATGGCTGTCTGGCGTATAATGCCCGTTTTTCAACAGCCACCCACTGGTACAAACCTCGGTTGACGCATGATCAGTCTTAACAACGCCCGCCTGATGCGCGGTGAGCACACCCTGCTCGACAGCGCCAGCATCACCATCCATAAAGGCCAGAAAACCGGTGTTATCGGCCGTAATGGCAGTGGCAAGTCCAGCCTGTTTGCCTGCCTGACCGGACAGATAGCGCTGGATGCCGGCGACCTGTTTATACCCGACGGTTTGCGCTGTGCCTGGATGAAGCAGGAAACCGCTGGCTCCGGTCGCACCGCCCTGGATTATGTCATCGACGGTGACGAGCGTTATCGCCAGATCGAAAGCAGATTGGCCAGTGCCGAGGACAGCAATGACGGTCATGCCATTGCCAATCTGCACAACGAGCTGGACAAGATTGATGGTTACAGTGTGCAGGTGCGCGCCGAGCAATTGCTCTCCGGCCTGGGCTTTGCGGTCGACAGTTTTCAGCAGCCGGTATCGGCTTTTTCCGGCGGCTGGCGGGTGCGCCTTAATCTGGCAGCTGCACTCATGGCCCCTTCAGACCTGTTGCTGCTGGACGAGCCTACCAACCACCTGGATCTGGAAGCCACCATCTGGCTGGAGCAGTGGCTGAACCGTTATCAGGGCACCCTGTTGCTTATCTCGCATGACCGCAGCTTTCTCGACAAGGTCATTGACCATGTGGTCAGCTTCGAGCAGAACAACCTGTTCATGTACAAGGGCAATTTTACCGCCTACGAGATCCAGCGGGCCGAGCGCATGGCGCAGCTGCAGGCGGCAGCCGAGAAGCAGATGCGTCGCAAGGCCGAGATCGAGGACTTTGTGCGTCGCTTCCGCGCCAAGGCGAGCAAGGCCAAGCAGGCACAAAGCCGCCTGAAGGAACTGTCGCGCATGGAAGACATTGCGCCGGCGCACATCGATTCACCGTTCCGGTTTTCATTTTTTGCGCCCGACAAAACCGCCAATGACCTGCTCAGTTTCAAAAAAGTCAGCATCGGTTTTGACACCCCTCTGGTACAGGGTATCAACCTGAAACTGCACGACACCACACGCATCGGTCTGCTCGGATTCAACGGCGCGGGCAAGTCCACGTTGCTGAAAACCCTCGCCGAGCAGCTGCCCGTTCTCGACGGCGAAGTGGTCGCCTCCAAGCACCTGCGCATCGGTTATTTTGCCCAGCATCAGGTTGACGTTATTGATATGAAGGCCAGCCCCACTACGCTGATTCAACGTGCCGATCCCGGTGCGCGCGAACAGGAGATCCGCAATTTCCTGGGCGGCTTCGATTTTCGTGGTGACCGCGTGTCCGAACCCATCATCAACTTTTCCGGTGGTGAAAAAGCGCGCCTGGCGCTGGCACTGATCGTCTGGCAAAAACCCAATGTGCTGCTCCTGGACGAGCCCACCAACCATCTGGATCTGGAAATGCGCCATGCCCTGACCGTGGCGCTGCAGGGTTTCGAAGGCGCACTGGTGCTGGTCTCTCACGATCGCCACCTGATGAACAACACTGTTGATGAGTTCTTTACCGTGCATCACGGCCGGGTCACCCCGTTTGAGGGTGACCTTGATGACTATGCCCGCTGGATGCAGGAGCAGGGCAAGATTGCGGCAGCCGACTTTCAGCCGGGTACTCAGAAAAGCAGCGATGCCAGCACCCCAAAAGCGACCGAACGTAAATCCGCAGCAGCGCCCGTGGTCGACAAAAAGGAGGCTCGCAAACAGGCTGCCAACCAGCGCGAACAGCTGGCACCGCTGCGCCGCGAAGTGCGCACGCTGGAAAAAACCATGGACAAACTCAGTGCTGAGCTAAGTACACTGGAAGACAGACTGGGTGATGCTACGCTATATGACGACAGCCGCCGTGATGAACTGACCGAACTGCTGCGTCAGCAGGGCTATTGCAAGGCCGAGCTGTCACAGGCCGAGGAAAGCTGGCTGGAAAAATCCACCCAACTCGAGGAACTGTCTTCAGAATAGCCCGGGGTTGCAATCACTGTCGGGTTGCCTGCAATTCGATCTGATATCGCATCCGCGCGTTATCTCTCAACGTCACTACTTCAACGACATCGCCGGCCTCTTTGGACTCGAGCACCGTCAGCAGATCATCCTCGTTAGCGACCGCAACGCCATCCACTTCGACAATGACATCGCCCAACACAATACCCCGGTTGGTCTCCGCCAGTCCGCGCATGCCTTCACGCTCCGGGCTGCCTCCCGGCAGCACATCCAGCACAATGACACCATCAAGGCGCCAGCGGTTGCGGTAGTAGTCGGCGTATTGTGGCGGGAACAGGCTGATGCCCAGGGTCGGCGTCTGTACCCGGCCAAACTCGATCAGCTCCGGCACAATCTTTTTCACGGTATTCACCGGAATGGCAAACCCGATGCCGGAACTGGCGCCACTGGGGCTGTAGATGGCCGTATTCACCCCGACCAGTTGCCCCAGGGAATTGAGCAGCGGGCCGCCGGAATTACCCGGATTGATGGCAGCATCCGTTTGAATCACATCGCGAATCTGGCGCCTGGTCACCGAATTTATTTCCCGCCCCAGCGCACTGACCACACCCACGGTCAGCGTGGTGTCCAGGCCAAAGGGGTTGCCAATGGCGATTACCTTGCGCCCCACTTCCAGCAGCGAGGAATCGCCCAGCGCCACCGGCGTGAGCTGCTCGGCAGGCACCTCGATATGCAGCACCGCCAGGTCCTTGTCCGGCTCGGCGCCGACTACACGCGCATCCCAGGCCGTGCCATCCTGCAACGTCACAGTTACCCGCGATGCGTTCTGGATGACATGGAAGTTGGTGACCACGTAGCCGCGTTTATCCCAGATGAAACCGGAACCGCTACCCTGAGGTATCTCCTGCGGATTGAGATTGAACACCGAACGCCTGACCATCCGCGAATTGGTAATGTAAACCACTGAGGGGCTGGCACTTTTGAAAACATCAATATTGTTTTCTTCGTCGTTGGTGCGAAAACTTTCGTAGTCAGCGGCGATTGCTGGCGTGGTGGCAATGGCGGCGAGACCGGCCAACAGCAGGACGAACAGACGTTTCATGGGGACACTCCGGTATCTCTGTCGACGTCTAGAGATAATGGCGGCACGCTACGGTAATTTCAAGGGACAGTGTCAGTGGCAGAGAGCCATGGGGCGGATGTGGGCGGGGCCACATCAACCCCATGGCTCTTTAGCAGGGCAGTGCATCGGCTGGCTTTGCCGTCAAGGTGTAGACGGGCCGTTGTAGATTTCCTGCCAGTGGATGACGCGGTCATGGCTGCGGAACTGGCCGAATTCAAGCTGGGCACGCGGGTTTTCATTGTAATCGGCATTGAGCTCCGGCCAGCGGAACTGCAGGAAGGGCAGGCCCAGCGCGTCCAGATCCAGCTCGACATCGACAGTACCGCCATTATCTTCACCTGGTGCTGTGGCGGTAAATGTCTCGTCACCGGGATTGGTGGCAGCTTCTACGCCCTGCACCTGCCCCTCATAGAACTCGGTGGTCTGGGGCGTCACAATTTGCGTGTCGCCGTCGTCCAGATTACCGGTGTAGGTGCCCGGCACCAGCGTCAGTTCGGCCGCATCGATGATGGTGCAGTTGTCATCAGTGTTCAGCACAAAACGCTCACCGTCAAAATATTCCACCCGGAAGGTTATCGCCAGATCTTCGGTTTCCGGACCAAACGCGTTGTTGATCAGCAGACGTCCGTAACGGAAGTCGTGTTCGGCAATCAGGCTGTACTCCGGTGTGGCCTGAGTGATCTCGGTATCGAGATCGTTCGGATCCAGCGTCACCCCATCGCTGTCGATGGGCACAAAGGCGATCTTCAGATCTGCGAAGGGTCCATCGGGCTCCGCCGGGTCGGCACGACTGAACGCCAGATTGCCCTCCAGCACCAGTTCGCCGCCCTGCACGGCCGACCAGTCCGCCTCGTAGTCTGTCGGCATCGAAACATTATCCAGGCGCGCGCTAAGGTCGTTATTGTCAGCGCTTGCCACTTCCTCAATGGCACGGAAGTTCAGATCGCCGTACGCTGACAGCTTGGCAAAACCGCCGCGATAGTTCACGGTGGTTGCACCCTGGGTGTTACGGGCCACCAGCTCCAGTTCGATAGCAAACGGTTCGTCCATGTAGGTGAACAACGACGGCGGCACGCAGCTGGCGTCAATGCGCGGCAGCAACATAGTGGACAGCACGTCAAAACGGCGCGGATAAAAACGCCCTACGTCGTTAACCACACCGCGAATAACATCGGTGCCAAGATACGTCAGCGGGTCATCGTTGCTATCGACCAGCTCTGCCTGGATATCGATGATACCCACCTCGTTGTAGCTCAGACTGATGTTGCCGGTTGCCGGCACTGCGTAATTGTTGAAGTTGTTGAACGTCAACGTGTCATTGGTCAACGCACCGCGCACGCCACCCAGCGCTTCCGCCTGGTTTTCCAGCACGGTGAGTTCAACGGCATAATTGTCTGCAGCACCCACTGAATCATAAAAGAAATTCGGCGTCGGCCGGTTGTCATGCAGGTTGGCACCGGTATCGGGCTGTCCGTCCTGATCGACGTCATCACCAGCCTGCCAGCCCATGGCCGTGACCACGGTATCAAACCCTTCACCGGCATACACATATACCGTGCCGTCTTCATCCTCGGCCAGAGAATCTGCCGGATTGCCGGCCCGGTCCTCGAAATTGTCGGCAAGCAGCCCTCCGGTCGTGGTCCGATCCAGACCTTCGTCACCAGGGAAATTGATGGCAAACCCAAATGGCCTGACCACAAACAGGTTGCTGCTGCCGATCATGTAATCCCCGGACACACCTGGCGGTGTCAGCGGAACGTCGGGCGTGATCGAACTGGACGTTATCGGGTTGGTGTCGCCGAAGAATCCGAAAGGAATATTGTAGCGGCTGTGCAGTTGCATTCTGCCGACATCTGAATAGTTCAGCACGATAGTGGCGCCGATATCACCGGAGGGCTGTTGGATAAAATCCAGATCAATCTCGGTGTATGCAGAGGCGCCCGCGCCACCATTGTCGTCAACCAGTGCAATGGCTTCGCCATTGACGCTGAAACTCTCGCCGTTGACGCAGTTGTCGGCATCATTGCATTCGGCGGCGATTTCGATGGGCAGGGTCTGACCCGCATCGAACAACGGCACACACTGCAGCGGATCCTGATCGGAACTGCGTACGCCCTGAACGGTCAGCAATTGCCCCAGCGGTGCCACGTTGGAGGGCTTGCCGGCGATCTGGGTCGGAATCGTATTGTTGAGCAGGGTTTCATTGTAGAACACCAGACCCGCCTCGGCGATCTGCAGCGATGGGTCTTCCAGTTCTACCGCGGTGCTGGTTTGCCCTTCCACGTTGATATCGACAGGCTGCAGCGCGCCGGCGGGCACGGTGTAGTTCAATAGCAGACTGACCGTGTTTTCGCCGGGCGGGAACGTGTAAGTCGCAGCGCCATTGTCAGTCTGGCTGGCCAGCGCCGTCAGCACGCCATTGCCGTTCAGAATACGGGCCCACACGCCCTTGGCAGGCGACGTGGTTATGCTGATGGTCTCACCGTTAGGGTCGATGGGGTCATCTGCCGCATCATGCGCGGTAATGGTGATCGGTGTGCCCACACAGGAAATACCAAAGCCACTGTGGGAGATGGCGTAGTGATCAAGTGAACCGGAACCGGTGTAGCCACACTGATCCGTGGCGGTTGCCACCTCGACATTATCGATGAAGAAACGGCCGGTTACCGCGTAACCGTTGGCGATCCGGAAACGTATCTGCGAGGTGGTGCTCAGGTTGACATTGCCTCCCAGTGCCGTGGTCAGGTTCAGTGAATCACTGCCGCTGCCACTGGCACTGGCGCTGGTGTAAGAGGCCAGCTCGGTCCACGCCGGGTCGCCGCTGGTGGTGCCACGCGCCTCAACAACGACCTCGTCGGTCGGCGCCACCCCGGTGTAGTTGTAATCAAAATTCAGAATGACGTCTTCCGAGGCCGGTACCGCCGCCAGGTTAAAGGTTCTCGCCAATGATGGTTCAATGTTGTTATTCGCAGCGTAGGTATTGGAGCGCAAGCGCAGTTTCTGGTGACCGCTGATATTATTGATGTCATTGATCACCTGAACATTACCCGCCGCCGGACCCGCCCCGGTGCTGGCACTTTCGCCGTCCACTTCTATCCAGTCACCTACCCAGTTGCGGGAACCATCGTTGCGACTGTAGGAGACCGTATCAAACAGGTCTCGCCAGGTAATCTCGGTCAGTTCTTCGCCAAATACAAAACTGGGATTCTCGCTGGCCAGCACCGAGGCAATGCCATTGGTCGCGGTAATCTTGACGGTCGCGGCTTCATCATAACTCAGGCGCAACACCACTGAACCGTCGTCATCGGGGTCGAATGTGTAGATCGCCTGCCCGTCATCCAACGCGCCGTTGTTGAGTGTGCCCTGCACCCCCGTGTGCGTCGACCAGTTACCCACCCCTGTGTCAGTGGCAATGCGGACCGAACCATAATAGTCTTCGTCACGGGTATGGGTCAGCCCGTCGTGCTTGCTGATACGCACCAGGGCAAATGCACACACACTGCCGCTTTGTTCAACCTTGATACTGAAGTGGCCGATATAACCGTCTTCCACCAGATGCAGCGCGTCCAGTCGCCGTTGGGCAGCGGTCGGTTCACTGAGTGAATCCGGGGTAAACACGCCCAGCTCCTGATCGCCGAGGAACAGATTCTCCGTGGTATTGTCCGTGCGATTCAATTCGGTGACATCATCACGGGTCACGATCGTACCGTCTACCGGATCCATGGTCGGGTCGTCACCAATCGTGGCAAGTTCGTTATCGACAGACAGGGCAATAGTATCAATGGTTGCCACCGGATCATTGGGATCGACACGGATGTAGAATGCATCAACATCAACGTTGCCATTGCCTTCAGTGGCACCAAACACATCATTGTCACTGCCTTCCATGTAAACAGAGGCGGTGATGTTTGCGCCACTTCGGTCCAGCGCAATGATATCGGAAGACGTGAATGTCAGGCTGTCGAAGCTGGTGGTGGCACCACCGGTGGTCGATATCAGCACCGTGCATGCCGAATGTTCGGCACTGGCCGGGCAATCATCATTGACGTATACCCCGTTGATGTTCACGGACTCATGATCGTCAAAGACCGTTGAGCCTTCCAGGAACATATAGGCAATACCACTGATGGGGTCATAACGCACCAGGTCCCAGGGCTCGAAAGCCAGGTTATTGGTGCCGATAATACTGCTGCCGTTGGCAGACAGGATAATGTGACCGTTCTTCAGCAGGTGCACCGCGTTGATATCATCTATGCGGCCACCGTTGGTCACGCTGTCATCAAAAAACATGACGGCTTCGTCGGTCTGCGGGTCGTAGATAATCAGGTCGTCATTTTCGAAATTCGCCAGGCCACCTATCGACGTGTCGTTCCCCGGTGTGTACACCGACAACAGGAAGCGCTCCTGCGAGCCCACCGGCGGCCCTACGATGGTGGAGCTGCTGGTCGAGGTGTTGTTGCCCTGAAACAGATCAAAATTGCCGGTTCCCGCAACCACCTGCGCGGTATTGACGACCGTGGCGCGGGCACTACCGGTCACCTGTACTTGCAGGCTCAGGGTTGTACTCTGGTTAAGCGCCAGTACGCCGTCGAACTCACAGTTCAGCGTGGGTGTCAGCGTGCTGCAGCTCCATTCGCTATCAACACTGGTGGTGCCAGTGAAGGTGACACCTGAGGGCTGCGCGTCAGAAATGGTAAACGGTACCGTCGTGTCATCCGGCCCCAGATTGGTCACCACCAATTGGTACTCGCCAGGCTGATCGACTTCGAGCGTGTCCACCAGGGTTTTGACGATGCGCAGGTTGGTTCTGATGCCCTGCACTGTGGTCACCAGGCTCGCAACGTTATTGTTGCTATCGGTCTTGAGGGTCAGTGTGTTGACATCGATGGCGCCGCCCTGCAGATCATATTTGTTATCGAATTGCGGTGAACGGGCACAATTTTCTTCCAAGGGCAACAGGCCGATTGTTGTTGCCGAACAGCTGCCACCGGTGTGCACAATTCGTGCGGTGACTGTCCGCTGGTTTTCGTTCAGAGTGAATACATCGGGGCCATCCAGGTCGACATTAACGGTCAGCGTGGGCAGATAGGCACCCGGCTGCAGCGGTGTCACGACGCCTATGTCATAGGTGCAGGTGAACGCACCGTTTGCCGGTGCCACATCGACTGTGCATGACCAGCCGGTCCCCGATACCTGCCCGGCACTGGCAAGTCTCATACCCGTTGGCAGCTGCATGGCCAGTGTCACCTGACCAGTGGCCTCGCCCCCATTTGAGGTGCCATTGCCATTATTGATTACGTCGATCTCGTAAGTGCCACTGCCATCAACCTTGAAGTCACCGCTTTGACTGATAAACACTTCCACATCGGCAATCGGAAAGTTGGTCACACTGATCACTTCTGATACCAGCATCACCAGATCCTGCCCAGAACTGTAACGCGTGGTGATGCGCTCGGCCTCGAAACCCGGTTGCGAAAAATCAAACAGGGTGTCGTTGCCCAGGTAGTGAGTATCCACATCCACCCCATAGCTGCTGCCGATCTGGTCACCCGTGCGACCTACGAACGGAGCATCCGGCCCCGCAAAATCGATCTCATAACCATCTTCATTCCCGAGATCCTCAATCAGCGCCGGATCTTTGCCAATCCATGAGTAAAATACCGGATCCACGCCATTGTCATACAGCTCGTAAATTGGTCGCGAGATGGTGCCGTTGAATTCGTTGTTAACCGGGTTATAGCTGTTAAAGTGCTCTTGCGACATGTTGCTGAAATTGACCGAATCCGGCTCTTCCTGAATACTCAGCGACTCGTCACCATTATCAAGCGCCTCGTCACCTTCAATGGTAAAGTGGGTGACCTGGCCGTTAGGCAGGTAGCGATCGTTGTCATAGGTCGCCATCCGGAAGTTCCGTGGCACCAGTGTGAAAGACGCCCACTGGAAGGGCTGGAAACCATGGAACAGATTGACCACCCGTAACTGCTCATCGTCATTGTCATAAATGACAATCAATGACCAGCCGGCCGCGCAAGTGGCGTTATTGTCCCAGTTGCCAACATTGGACACGGCAAAATTGCGCAAGCGATAGTCACCGTCAATGCTGACAATATCAGTGACGTCGGCGTAGGCCGCAAAAAAATCGACCTGCTCCGTGGAAGCGCCAATGATATTGAACACATCGTCCGCAACCACCTGGAATTCCGAATCACCGACTCGCCCGAAGGTGACTGTGTCATCTATCTGATCGGGTGTCTGCCCGGGGCTCCCCTGGCCGGCCCAGTACAGATAGGCGGCTCTGACGCTGGAATTGGGCGGCATATCGAGCGGCGCTTCGGTGCCGACCGCAAAATCCACAAAGGCGCAGTCGGCAGCCGCATTAACTGCGGTACCGGAAGCCTGAGTGCGCAAGGAGGCGCCAATGGCCCGGTAGTTCATGGCGCCGGAGAAGGTCTTGTACAGAATAACCGGTTCAAAGTTCTCGGCCAGCGGTTCGCCTTCCACCCGGGGTTCAAACGCCGCCACGATATGTGCGTTTCGCGTCGGCTCAATGTTCAGGTCAATTGAGGTCCCCGAGCGGAACGGTTCCACGACGGTAATGACACCGAGCGAACTCAGCACCCCCGCGGAACCCCCGGAGCGCCCATTATTGGGCCTGGCCTGCAACTCTGCCGTGCGAGGTGGCGGGTTGAGTTGGCCGGTATCGTAACCGCCCCACAATCCGATCAGCGGGTTGGGCTGCGTGGCCAGGTAATAGTAGGTCGTATCACCCGCGCCATTTTGCGTGTCATTAGCCGTCACACTGAATACAAATGAGTTATTCGACTCGGTAGAGATTGTGGTGTCTGCGTTGTGACGGAATTCGCCGTTGACTACCGGTTCACTGTAGTTGGTGCCATTGAGCGGGCCGGTTTCAGGATTGGCGGCCTCAACCGGCAGCGCCTGCGCCACGCCCACCACGCTGGTCAGGCAGATCGTGGTACTGGTGCCGGCTGCGCCGCCCGAGAATACCCCTTGAAACGACCCGGCCCCGGCTGGCAAATCATCACCAAAGATAGCCCACATCTCCACGGCCACATCGTCAGCATAGGGTCCCACGCCGTTAAACTGGCGTTTGACCAAATCCATGGCTGCCCCGTCAAAGGTGGCGGATGTACCGGTATTGGCGCTCGCCCGATCTTCGATCTGGTGCGTCGTCATCAGCACCATTCTGGAGTCGGTACCGGCTAACGGGGGTGCCGCCGGAATGGCCACACTGGCCAGATTGGTTGGTGACACGGAACGGTCTGTGCACACCGGACCTGCAAAGATTTCCGGGAAACAGCCGGTATAAAACAGGCTGGGATCTGCCGAAGCCACTTCAACGATCAGGCCTTCTTCATCTACCACATCAAAATTGTATTGCGCTGGTGACTCGCTGCTGAACACCAGCGTTACCTGTCCAGCGTCGCCGGCGGTAAAGGTGTAGTCAGCGACCCCGGCGTCGGCACCGGACGGCGCGGGCAAAGCATCATAAGCGCCGCCATCCTCAAACCAGTCGCCCCGGCCGACGTTGTTGGTAATACGCATGGTCCCGCGGAAGTCAGTGGCCAGATCGGCATTTCGGTCACGCACATTGAATTGCACCTGGGTAATGGTACAGGCGTTGCTTTGTGCTTCCGGCAGGATAATTTCAAAGGTACACAGATCAATATTCAAATTCTGGTCAAACATGTCGGCGCTGCTACCGGCATCCTGGCTATTGCCGTCGGACACATTGATATTGACAACGCCATCGTCGCGGCTGTGCCGGAACCCCAGTGAAATGGTGCCCAGGTCACTGGCGACGAATTCGTAAGTGGCTGAGCCATCCTCGGCAAATGCGTCCGCCAGCGTGCCGTCTGATAACCCTATGTCTTCCCAACTGCCAAAGCCGGTTGACGTGCTGAGTTCCACCTGCCCCTCATAGTCTGTCACCGCGTTGCCGTCACGATCTACCAGCGTGAGGTCAACCTGGGCGATCGAGCAGACATCAGAGCTCGTGCCGTCCGGGAACGTAATGCGGAACACGCAGGGCTCGTAGTCGATTGTGGGGTCGTAGTTGCCTGACGGTTGCGCGACGTTGGCCGCAACTATATTGAAGTTGATGGTCTCGTCTGACTCGACAGCAAAATCCAGCGTGATTTCACCGTTGTCACCTGCCTGGAAAGGATACGTGGCACTACCATCGCCCGGGCCGGGCGTAAGATTTCCCAGGGCATCCGCCGCCACACCGGTTTTGCTCCAGTCACCCGTGGTGACGCCCACCGTACTCAGGTTGATGGTGCCCGTGTAGTTGCTAATCAACGTTGCCGATGCATTCACCACCTGGATACGAACTTCCTCGACGCGGCAGACGCTGGAGTCCAGCGCGGTCACGTCACCGGCAACAAAGATCCGGAAGGCACAGGCGCTGACAGTCAGCTGCCCGTCGTTGTCGCTGACCGTGGCAATATCACCCGCTTGCGAGGTGATATCAAACGTATAGGTGCCCGCGACATTGGTGTAGCCCAATTGCACCTGCCCGTCATCGCTGGCACCGAAGGTATAGGTCGCCACGCCATCGCCCGCAGTGCCATTGCTGAACGCGCCAGGCGCACCAAACAGATTACTCCAGTTACCGGTGCCCGAAGAGCTGCTGATCGTGACCTGCCCGAGATAGTCCGTCAACGGCTGGCCGTCCGCGCCCAGCACCGAGAAAGTCACCGGTGAGGCTGCACACACGCCTCCCTGAATGTTGTGCTCGATGGCAAACGTACACTGACCGATCTCCAGAGGCGGACCATAATTTTCGGTACCGATCGGTCCTGCATTGGCGTCAAACGACAAACTGGCGGTCGCCGTCGTGGTCATGAACTCCAGCTGCACCGTACCCGTATCCGTGGCAATGAATTCGTAGGTGGCGGAGCCGTTGCCCAGATTGGTGAAATTGCCGGGAAACCCGGACACCAGAGCGTAGTTGCCATTATTGGCGCTGTTGGTAATGGTCACCGTGCCTTCGTAGTTCAGCACCGGGTTGGCGTTGGAGTCGACCACATTGATGGTGATCAGCGTAAAGGGCGCACAGGTGCTGCTGAGGTCGTCGTGCTCTATTTCAAAGTGATAGGTAACAATTTCAATATTATTGGAGACCACCGAGCCCGTGGTACCGTTCACTGTAAAGCTCAGCGTGCGCACACCGGCCGTCCCGGTAATGCTCAGATCATCAAAAACGGCCTCGCCACTGGCATTGGTCTGCACCGAGGTCGTGCCATTCAGCGTGCCCCCGCCACTGGCAATCGAGACTGTCACCGTGGCGTTGGCAATAAAGCTGTTGTTGGCATCGCGCAGCACCACAACCGGCGCGTCATTAAACACAGCGCCGCTGATGGCAGAGGCAGAGGGCTGGTCCTGAATGGTCAGCGTCGGTGGGGCATAACGAACGATGACCACACCCGAACCGCCGGCCGCGCCCGCGATTGAGTTGTTGCCGCCACCACCACCCCCACCGGTGTTGGGCGTGCCTGCGGTGGCCGCTGTATCAGTGCGGCCGCCTGCGCCACCACCGCCCAGGCCGCCGGCACCGGGTGCGGCACGGTTTTGTGCCGCGCCGCCACCGCCACCGCCGGCGTAGTAGGTGGGAGTGCCGGATATACTGTATTGCAGACCGATACCGCCGGCGCCGCCGGCCTCACCCGTGGTCCCGGCAATATCCTGGCCGGTGCCACCTGCACCACCACCACCGGTGGCAGGCGCGCCACCGGGCGAGCCGCCCATATTACCGCCGCGGAAACCGAAACCTGTTGTTGCCGCACCAGGCTGCGTCGCAGCTCCCCCTGGATTACCTCTGGACCCGCCGCCGGAACCACCACTGGCGCCTTGCGCATTGCCCCCTGCACCGCCTCCACCGCCCAGCGCCGTGAGGGTGCCGAATACTGAATTGCTGCCCTGTCCACCAAACTCGTGACCAGGTCCGTCGCCGGCGGCACCACCAGCACCCACCGTCACTGACACGGTACTGCCCACGGAGAATCCGGTGCGATAAACCAGACCACCGGCACCGCCGCCACCTGCACCCGCGTCACCGAAGGCCTGAGAAGTACCGCCTCCACCACCGCCGGCGACGACCAGAACGTCGACGGCATTCACGCCGGGAGGCGGCGTGAACGTGCCAGATGCATTAAACCTGTGGACTATAAACGGTTGTGTTGGCGCGATGTAGCGCACAATGACGATGCCGCTGCCGCCTGCCTGCCCCGGATACGTGCCACCGCCGGTATTACCGCCACCACCACCACCACCGCCGGTGTTGGCAACGCCCGCAGTTGCAGGCCCGTCAGCATTGGCGCCACTTCCACCGCCACCCTGCCCGCCACTGCCAACGGTCTGATTGTTGCGCTTACCACCGCCACCGCCGCCCGCGAACCAACCACTGGCCCCGACGCCGGTGCCAAAGATGGCGCTGAAGTTAGAGCCCACGCCGCCATTACCAGCCGCGTTGTCGGTGCCAACGGCACCCGCCGCACCAGCGCCACCGCCCCCGCCGCCACTTTGTCGGTTGCCGTTGTTGTCATCGCCCCCTGCGCCGCCGGCATTACCCTGCCCTGCCGTGCCTGCTCCACCCGGTCTGGGGTTATTGTTCGAGTTGGTGCTGCCACCACCACCGCCCGAGCCACCTGATCCGCCGGTAGCGCCGGTCGTACCCTGATCGCCGCGACCACCACCACCACCACCAACAGCTGACAGCACCCCGAACGAGGACGAGGCTCCCTGTTGACCATTTCCGTTGGCGTTGTTGTCGGTCGTACCCCCAGCACCACCGGCGCCGACCTGCACTGCATAGGATGGCTGGTTAACCGTGACGCCCGTTACCCATCTCAGGCCGCCAGCACCGCCACCGCCACCGCCGCGACGATAACCACCACCACCACCGCCACCGGCGACAATCAGCACATCGAGGCTGGACAGCCCTGCTGGCGGCACAAAGGTACCATTGCCGTTGAATACATGGACAGTGTAGGCGCCCTGGGTACTGATATTGCCCCCGGTGCCAAGAATGGGCGTATTAATTTCGGAAACAATGCCACCACTACCCCGGACACTGACCGGACCAGGCACCTGGGCGATGACCAGCCCGGTCACCACCAGTAATCCGGCACTGACCCAAATAGCGCGCACCAGCCAACGCCACAGACTGGCGTCATGGATAGCGTTGGTTTTCGGGTTTCTGGCGGTGCGCTGTCTGCCCTGGGGCATATTCAAGGATTACCAACAAATTAAAGATATATTATTAACTTAGGCATTATATCGGCTAACGCCTGATTTATCGGGCCACAGTAGCAATATGCCCGCAATTTGTCCCCATATTTACCCGGGCAAGGGCCACTTTAGATTGCAAATTTCTGGACCCGAACACAAAATACAGTGAGTTCAAGCCAATCAAACGGGGTCCAACATGGAACTGGAATACAAGATCGTGCAATCAACCACGCCACATTTCGCCAAAACCGGCAACCTGAAGGCGGTGCTGGACGAAGAAGCGCAATCCGGCTGGCAGTTGGTGGAGAAGTTCGACAACTACAAGATTCGTCTGCAACGAGACATCACTCACCGCACTGGCGATGGCACGCGCCATGTCGACGCCTATCGCACCCAGGTTGGCTTGAGCAACTGGGTAACCTACAGTGCGGCGGCCGCACTGACCATCGCCGTCGTACTGGCCATTCTTCGCGGTGTTGGCGCTATCTGATCCGCCCTCCGAAAGCCATCATCAGTCGCTGAAACTGGTGCGCACCTGTACCGTGCGACTGATGTCGTTGCAGATCCCCTCACTGGTGATGGTGTAATAGTTGAGGCCATCGACTGTGGCGTCAGTGACGCATGACACTTCTGCGCTACAGTTACGCAGACCATCCGCCTCGAACTCGTAGACCCTGGGCGAGCCGGCATTCTCAGGGCAGATCGCGGTGACGTTATATAATGGAAACTCGGTGGGGGGAAACAGGGCGTTCATGGCAAAACCGGCACCTGATTCTGCCGCGTAAAAGGCGCGGGTCAGCTGCACTTCCTCTTCAAACTGTTCGGCATTCTGCGAGACCAGTAACTGGATAGCCACTGAGATCGACACCATCAGGGTGATCACAAAGATGGCGGCAGGCAAACCCACGCCGCGTTGTTTGCGGAGTGGCGCCAGGCTGGTCATACCATCATGATTACGGGACATTTCGCATCAAGACCTCGTGTTTGAGCCGCACCACATCTCCCACTTCGGTAAAATTGAAGTCCATGGACACGATGGCATTACGACGCAAGGTGCCGGGAATAATTTCAAAGGCAGACAAGCCGTTATTGTCGATGCTCTGACTGATCAGCTGCCGGTCCGGGGCCGTGGTTGGCAGACAAGCCGGTGTTGACGGCGTGCACTGCGTGGACTGGAAACCGTAATTTTCGTACCGGAACAGCTGGGCCCCCACGACACAAAAACTGACGGGCTCGCCCGCAATGTACAAGCGCTGCACGGGTGAGCGTCTTGAGAAACGGTGGGTGGCATCCAGCGTGATGGTGACCTTGCCATCGGCGCCGCCAGTGTCTTCGATTTCATCCGCCAGCGCGCGCGGACCGGGAGAGCCTCCGTCATACAGATCCTGTGTATCGATCGGATAAATAACCGCCTGTACATTGGCTGGCGATGCCGCCGTCAGGGCAGGGTTGAAATCTATCGCCTCAATCCCGGTGCCACCACTGCCGGTGAAGGGGGCATCAACATAGGATGTCGCAGCAGAGAACGGCATGAATTCCAGACACTGATCGCCCGTCGGCTGCGCCGCCGTGACCCGCACACTGTTGGGCACGGCGTTGTGCAGTTCCATGGCGATACGGTCCACCACTACCCGGCCATTGGTCGCCAGCTTGTTGCGATTGCCGGACGCGGCGAACCCCTCAATGGCATCACCAATGTAGCCGACTATTCCTACTGCCAGTATCGATGACACCAGAATGGTGATCACAATTTCGATGAGGGTAAAGCCACGCTGCCGGTTCATGTCAGAAATTCGCCTTGTAAACACCAAACTGCCAGCCGTCGGGCTGTTCGCTATGACTGACAGTCACGGTAATCAGTTTGGCATCCTGGGTGTCAGTCAGATCATTTACTTCGGTGGCCAGGTTTTCTTCGGTTTCGCCGACGCCAAGCTCCAGATAACGAACACTGACCCGGACCCGGAAGTTTTCATACCCCTGCCGCTCATTACCTTCGGCATCCTGCAAGGGGTCAACCTGCCCTTCGCCTTCATCCAGGCCATGATAGTCGTCTACGTCATCAAAATCTTCGCGATCGGTTTCACCGCTATCCGGACCAAAATCAACTTCCGCTGTGCAATTGACCCTGCACGGTGGAATGCCTCGTGGCGCGGATCGCTCATCAAAGCGCCGGGACAGGATCTCATCCAGATAGCTCTGTGCCAGTGCCACGGCCCGGGTTTCCAGCATGACATCGGAACTGCGCGAAATGGCACTGGAAATGGCTGCCGTGACCCCCGCCAGTGAAATGGCGAGGATGACAATGACCGCCACCAGTTCGATCAGCGTAACACCTGTTTGTTGACGCGGGCTACTCAACACAATCTCCCGTGTAGGCATACCCGGCTGCCGACCAGCACACTGACATCACCGCCGTATTGTTGATACACAGGCGCGCGCCGCTGCTGATGGAGGCCGGAAAGCCTGCTGCGCCGGTGACACCGCCTTCCTGCAGATCGCCCAGGCTGTCAAAACGCAGCACAAACGGTGCAGCCCCGGTCACCGTATCAGTGCCGGCCGTGACCGCACAGCTATCCAGTTCGTCCACATCACCACTGAAAGTCACGTTGCGCGCGTCAACGCTGGCGGACTGCACAGACCCGCTGCTATCGCTGATGTCGATGTCGAGACGGTTGCCCGATGGCGTGATGGTCAGTTCGATATCGTCACGTCCCAGCGCCTTCTGCTGTGCAGCACGGGCCATGGACACCACCTGGTCGCGGGCGATGATGGTGTTGTAGGAGTCCGAGCGCAGAAAACGCGACATGACCATGGCAGATATGATCCCGACCAACGCAATCACCACGATAATCTCGATAATGGTGAAACCCCGTGAGGGTGCCAGGTTGTGCTTGCCGGCCATGGAAACAACGCGTTTCATAAATAACCTGTGCGGAAGGACAAGTCTTGAGGAAATGACGGATCAGAATAGAACAAGGCCGCGGGTTTCTCAACCAGCGGCCTTGTGACTTTAGCTGCACGACTCCGCTATTACAGAGTAACCTGAACTACCGTGCCAGCTTCAATTACGGGAGAGCCGGTAGTCGCTGTCGGGAAGTAGACAATGGCCGGAACCGCGTCATCTACAGTACTGCGTCGATTGGCATCTGCAGCGTACACATAGACACAGAATTCATCAGCAGCCAGAACTGCAAGAGAACCTACGGAAGTCACACCCTGTACCTGCTTCGCAACAAAACCGGTATTGATATTAAAGAGGTCACTATTCGCTGCAGTTTCGGTAGTAGCCGCCGTAGGCACCACTGGTACCAAGAAGTCTGCTGGACTCTTCGCTGTAACAACTACCGGAGCACGTCCAGACTGCAGTATGCCATTATAGATCTCAGCACACTGCAAAGCGGAATCTGCTTCATCGTCGTCAAACACACCCGTTGCACTGTTTGTCAGGCCGATAGGATAACCGCTGGCGGCAACACGCAATCCACCAAACACGGCACCGCCATCCAGCGCTGAACCCGGAGCAGCCTGCTGCTGTGCAATCCACTGCGCGCGGTACAGCGCCATGCCAGTCTGCAGGGCAGAAGCTGTGCCATCTACGACGGCGTCATGCGCTTCTTCAGTTACGTCCAGGAATCGTGGCAACGCGGTGGCGGCCAGAATACCCAGCAACAGAATGACCACAACCAGTTCGATGATTGTGAAACCCTTTTGCTGTTTCGCTTTCATTTGTACGTTCATTTTCCTACTCCTGCTTGAGGTGCGAACAAGTCGCCCTGCCCGATTACCATTAATAAAAAATCGCCTAACCAAAATTTCCAGCTTGCGCTGATTATCTTTAACTCTCCCGCCACATTCGGCGTCAGCCATGGAACCTATGCTAGCAATCGCTTCCCTTGCATTCTATGGGTGTCAAGGCTAAGCGACCCCAAATGTTCCATTTTAACCCGTTTTTTACCCATGCTTGCCTGTCATTTTTGCCTGATTTGACCCGGGTCACTCAAAATCCGCCAAAACAAGCAGTTACATCGCTCAACGGATCACCGCTTATTGCTGTATTGTCTGCAGTTCCAGCTCTACCGCCTGCCATTCGTAGGGTACGACCGGCGCCAGAATTATCCCCTGCCAGTTGCTCGCACCCGATCCTGTGCCCGAGCCATAAACGTTGCTGATACGGAATCGCACACTGCCGGTTTGTGTCCGCTGACCGTTTTCCAGCAGATACAGATTACTGGCATCATCGGCCAGATATACCAGCTGCCCGCGTGAGGTATCGAAATACCAGATGCGTCGCGGCAAGGTCGCCTCATCGATCCCGGCAAAAGCGCCGACGTAGTTTCCCGGTGACGTCAGCAGCCAATCCATGGGGTTGCGATCCTCCAACTCACCTGCGGTATTCCAGCTGCCCGAGGCAATCAGGCGCATCATCTGCAGGTTAACCGTCGCATTCAACTGGGCCAGTATGGCGGTAAAATTCGCCCTTTCGGCTTCGCCCGGAAAATCGCGATACCGGTTAAATGCCGCCGCAAACAGGATGGACGCCACCAGGATATACACCATCATTTCGAACATCGAGAAGCCCCGCTGGCGACGCGAGCCGCGCGGCACAGGGGTCGCTTTGCAACGTTCCTGGGCTGATCTCATCCGCTATCCGGTCAGTAACTCAAAGTGCGCGTAGCTTAGCAAGCCACGCACACTATCTCCACGCAAACACGGCCATAACGGCCCCAATTAGGCCATTTCGGCACCGGAACCGGACAAAACTGTCCCGAAATTTACCCGTCAATGGTGTTAGCGTGACGCTGCACTACTGAGATCCCAGATCGGCAGGAACACGCCCAGGGCCAGAATCAGTACCATCCCCGCAATGACCATGATCAGAATCGGTTCAATGGCCTCACTCAGCCGTTTCAGGTCGTATTCCACCTCGGCATCATAAAAATCCGCCACCTCTTCCAGCAACTGGTCAATGGTGCCGCTTTCCTCACCCACAGAAATCATCTGCAGCACCAGCGGCGAAAACATATTGGTCGCCAACGCCGCGTTATAAAGCGACTCACCTCGCGAGATGGCCTCGCGCATCTTCAGCACCCGGCGCGCGATATAACGGTTGCCCACTGCGCCGGCTACTACACCCATGCCATGTACAATAGGCACACCGGCCTTCATCACCATGGAAAATGTCCGTGCAAACCTGGCCAGCGCGACCCGTTTGAACACGGGGCCGACCAGCGGAAGCGACATCTTCTTATTGTCCCAGATCAGACCACCTCGCCGTGACTTGCCCCAGGTCTTGAAACCAAAGTAGAGCGCCACGGCGGCACCGAGCATAAACTGCCACCATTGCACCACAAAGTCGGATATACCGATAAGCAATCGGGTTTCAAACGGCAGTTCCGCACCCAGACGGGCAAACGTATCGGCAAAGGCCGGGATGACAAAATAGGTAATCACGCCCAGTGCCACGGCGATTGTTATCAATACAAAACTGGGGTAGCGGGTGGCACTTTTGACCTGCTTCCTGGTGTTCTTTTCCAGCTCCAGATAGCGTCCGATCTGCTCAAAGGCCAGATCCAGGCGACCGGTGTTCTCGCCAACATCTACCATGGACAGGAACAGGGGCGAGAACACTTTGGGATGGTGCCCCAGCGCCGTGGCCAGATTCTGGCCGGACTCCAGGCTGTGCTGTACATCCTGCAACAATTCCCTGAATCGGGGATTCTTTACCGAAGCCTGCAGACCGGTCAGCGCGCGGTCCAGCGGCATGCCAGCCTTGGTGAGACTGCGCATCTGCCGGGCGAAAATGATCAGTTCATTGACGTCGATTTTCTTGCCGGAGAGGACATCATTGAGCTGCTGAAAGCCGCTTTGCTGTTTTGTACCAGCGCGGGGGCGAGGTGATCTGCTGCTGGCCTTGGTGGTTTTATCCGGCTTCGCCGTGCGTGTGGTCTGTCGAATATCAATCGGCGTAATACCCTGGCCTATCAAATCACTGGCGGCGGCGTCCAGCGTCGTCGCTTCCAGAACCCCGCTAACCAGGGTGCCCAAGGTGTTGCGGGCTTTATATTGATAGTGGGGCATAATTTCGCCAGTAATACTCAGGGTTCACTGTCGGCAGCTGCCAACAGTTCATCGGAACGGTGTTCATCTAATACCCAGTCACCGCTTTCATCAATTTGTTCGGCAACCCGGTACACTTCCTCCAGGCTGGTGACACCTTCAAAGGCTTCCATCATGGCACTGACCACCAGCGGGCGATAGCCCTTGCTGGCGCGCGCATGTTTAACAAATGCGGAAGAATCGGCCCGACGCAAGGCGTCGGCCATTTCATCGTTGAGCACCAGTAGTTCGAACACACCAATCCGGCCACGGTACCCGGTGTTGTTACAACGGTGGCAGCCGCTGGGATGCATCAAGCTGATATCTGCCTCAGCACGCATTTCATTGCCCATGACATGACCAATCCAGGACAATTCGCGCTGATTGGGCAGGTAGTCAGTCGCGCAGTTGTCGCATAAGCGACGCACCAGCCGCTGCGCCAGCACGGCTCTGATCGCCGTTGCTGCCAGGAAACTTTCCGCGCCCATATCAATCAGGCGCATGGCACTGGAGACTGCATCATTGGTATGCAACGTCGACAACACCATATGGCCGGTCATGGCAGCCCGCAGGGCAATTTCCGCCGTGTCCTGGTCGCGGATCTCACCTACCAGCAGAATGTCAGGGTCCTGCCGCAAGGCCGAACGCAGGACGCGGGCAAAATCCAGCCCGATCTTGGGGTTGATCTGAACCTGGTTGATACGTGACAGGCGATACTCTACCGGATCTTCCACGGTGATGATCTTCTTGCCGACCTCATTGAGTTCCTGCAAGGCGCCATAGAGCGTTGTGGTTTTACCTGAACCAGTGGGACCGGTCACCAGGATCAGACCGTGGGGCATGTGGATCAGTTTCCGGAATCGCTCCAGCATTGCCGGTGACATGCCCACATTGTCCAGGTCGGTGGCGCCGTCGGTCTGGTCCAGCAAACGCATGACCACAGACTCACCATATTCGATGGGCATGGTTGACAAACGCACATCAACACGGCGGTCCTTGACCTTGAGACTGAAACGCCCGTCCTGCGGCAGACGTTTTTCGGAGATATCAAGTCCCGCCAACAGCTTCAGACGCAATACCAGCGCCGGCGCGATGCGCCGCTCCTTGACGATCTGCTCCTGCAGTACACCATCGATACGTTGCCGGATGCGCAACACGGTCTCATCTGGTTCAATATGAATGTCGGACGCGCGCACCTGCACTGCGTCCATGAACAGGGATTGCAACAGTTTGACCACTGGCGCATCACTGTCATCAGCCGCCGGTGTCAGCGAAGCAAGGTCGAACTGGCCTTCGGTCAGCTCATCATCAAGCTCTTCAGCAAACCCGGCAATTTCATCAGTACGCCGGTAAACCAGGTCCAGCGTGTTAAGCAGCTCGCTCTCGCGCACGACCGCCTGCTGAACCGGCTGCTGGAGCATGCGCTCCAGCGCGTCAAAAGCGTAAATGTCAGTGGGGTCGGCCATGCCCACCAGCAGCTCGCCTTTTTTCTCCGACAATACGATGGCGCGAAATCGCCGCGCATGCGTTTCGGTCAGCCGCTGCACTACGTCCAGGTCAAAACGATACCGGCGCAGGTCTACAAACGGGATGTTGAGCTGCTCGGACAGGAACTCAAGAAACTGGTCCTCGCCCACATAACCCAGGCTTATCAGCATCTTGCCCAGCCGCTGGCCGCTGGCCTTCTGCTTTGTCAGCGCCTGCTGTAACTGGGCTTCAGTGATGACACCGTTCTTAACCAGAAGGTCGCCAATCCTGATTTTCTGCTTTAACGCCATGAAGCTGTCCTTACTGCGTTGCCTTGTTCAGGGTAGTCGGTTCAGGGAAGGGCTTGCCGAAGAGCCTGGAGACGTTGCTGACTGCCTTGCCGCAGCGCCGCGCCCAGATCTTCGCGACGCAGCGCCTGCTCGTAAGCCTGAGCGGCCCGACCTGATTGCCCTTGTGCATCCAGGGCGGCTGCCAGGCCATACCACCAGCGACCCGGCTGATTGTCTATCGCCAGCAGCGCCTGATAGGTCAGCGCTGCCTCCTCGTAAACCGCCGACGACAACAGTCCGGTAGCCAGCAGGTCGTGGTATTCGACATCATCGGCTGCCGACGGCCTGTTAAGCGACAGCAAGGTCACTGCGTCGGAGGCCTGTCCCTGATTCAATAAAAGACGTGCTTTGACTTTTTTATAGCCATTACGCCGTGGCGCAATGGTCAGACCCAGATCGACCACCTGCATGGCTCGCTCGGGCTCACCCTGCTGTATCAGCAATTTTGCCAGCATCTCGCGCGACATGTGTGCTTCCGGAAAATCATAGGTGAACGCATCCAGTGCTTGCAGAGCGGCCAACTGCTGCCCGCCATTCCACTGCTCCAGCGCCTGCTGCACAACCTGGCGATCCCTTTCGGCGAAGCTCATCTCGCGCGGGCTGCGCACGGTTGATACGGATAGCCCTGGCTGTGCTGTCGGCACTGAAGACTCAGCGCTTGCGGCAGCGCCTGTTTCGCGCGGAGCAGCTTCGGGAGTTGCCGCCTGGGCCATCTGCCCACTCGCAGACAACCCGGCTTCCGGCTCCACTGCTGCGAGTGTGGCCTGCTCAGCCTCGGCGTCGGCCTGGGGGGTCCATTCCCTTGGCTGCCAGGCGCCCTGTTCAGGATCAGCGGCACCGGGCTGCGAACTACCGGATGCCGGGGCTGGCGCCTGGTTCTGCTGCGCCCTTAACAGCGCCTGGTTCTGGGCCTCCAGTTCGCGCAGGCGTGCTGACATTTCCGCCAGCTCAATGCCCACGGCCGCCTCCAGTGCCGGGGCATCGTCAACAGCCGACACGGGCCTTGATGCCGGTTGTGTCTGCGCCACCGGCGGTGAAAGCACAACGGGGGGCAACTGTCCGTCATCCCGGCCCACCAGCAAATAACCCGTGACCGCAGCCAACAGCAGCACCGGCAGCACCAGCCATAACCAAAACGGTTTAGCCCGCTTGGTGGCTGCGGATGATTGCTCGGCTGCAGGCACCAGTTTTTCCGCGCCGATACCCCGTGCAGGCGTATCTCGCCGACGGGCATCCAGGTCGCGCAGCATGTCATTAACCAGACTCATTTTTTACCTATTACCTTGAACGACCTGAGCATCAGTTTTGCAGATAAAAATTAACCAGATAAACAGCAAATATCAGCCCGGCAACACCGGCAAAAATACCGGCAGCCGTCATTGGCGTCATATTCGTTTTGGGCAGTTCCACACCTTCGGTGTCTTCGATAGCTTTGCGCACCTGTTCGCGATCAACGTTTCGTTCACCGCGCCCGAACGCCACCATCAGTGCCTTGTGGCACAGTACATTGACCAGTCGCGGTGTACCTTTAGAGGCTGCATACAGGTCGTTCAGTGAGGCAGCGCTGAAAATGGCAGGACCATTGTAGCCGGCGGTGGCAAGGCGATGGCTGACATAACGTTCCACGCCGTCCCGGTCCAGCGACTCCAGTTTGTAGGAGAAGCTGATGCGCTGCAGCAGCTGCCGCAGGGACTTTTCTTTCAGCATCTCATCCAGTTCGGGCTGCGCAAACAATACCACCTGGAAGAGCTTGCTCTGCTCGGTCTCCAGATTGGTCAACAGCCGCAGGGCTTCCAGGGTTTTCTCCGGCATGGCGTGAGCTTCGTCAATAAACAGAATAACCTGGCGCCCCTCTGCAGCATGGCTCATCAGCACCTTGGTGATGCGCTTGAGCAGACTGTGATGTCCGACGTCGGAATTGGCCTCTATGCCAAGCTCTTCGGCAAAGGCCAGAAACAGTCCCTTCGGGCTAAGCACCGGATTGGCAATATAGGCCGTTACATACGTATCCGGATTATCTTCCAGCGAGTTGAGCACCTTGCGGCACAGCATGGTCTTGCCAGTGCCCACTTCTCCAACGACTTTGATGAAGCCTTCCTGATTGGCAATGGATACCATCAGCATATTGTATGCTTTCTGGTAACTCGCCATATTAAGGAAAAACTCCGTGTTCGGAGTCAGCGAAAACGGCAGCTCCTTCAGACCAAAGTGTTCAAGATACATAAAGTTTTTTCACACTTGTATTAAAAGGGGTTCAGTTCCTGATTGATGCTGCGCACCCGATCATTGCGTTCACGAAGCAGCCGCTGTTCCGATTCGGTATTGGCAATGACCGGTCTCAGCAGAATGATAAATTCACTTTTCACAGTACTGCGCCGTCGCTGGTCAAATGCGCCACCAATCAACGGTATATCGGACGCCACAGGCAGACCGGCGACATCGTCGATACTGCGCTCATAGGCCAGGCCGCCCAGAATGATGATCCTGCCATCCTGCGCCCGGATCACACTGTCGAGCTCCCGGGTTGAGGTCCTCGCCAGAGGCACCTGCTGGTCAGCGATTGACTTGGTCTGTTCAGACACCGTGGTAATGGTCGGATGCACATGTAATGTGATGATGCCATTGGCGCTTATTTGCGGCGTGATATCCATGGAAATGCCGGAAAAGAACGGCTGAATATCGTTTTGCGAGGATTCGGTCACGGTAGAGCCGGTACTGGTGACATTGGAACCGACACCGGTCTGAAAGTATTCCTGGTCGCCATCCTGAAAGACAGCCTTCTGGTTATTCATTACTTTCAGACTTGGGCTGGACAGCACCTGCGTGGTGCCTCGTGACTCCAGCAGCCTGAATACAGCACTGAAATCAGTGAAATTAGTCGCGATCGACACCGGATTGGAAATACTGTCAATAAGACTGCCACCGTCTGCGCCAAACTCGGCGGTTATCGTGTTGTTGGTACCCTCCGCACCACCCGGGCCAAAGGTGTCAAAGTCGATCGCAGACTGGAACCCCTTGTTCAGAATGACTTCCAGGAACTGAACCTGAATGGTGACTTCACGGCTGAGAATATCCTGCGCCTGATCAATATAGGCCTGGACCCGTTCCAGCTCTTCGGGTGATGCCGTCACCATTAACAGACCGACCTGGGGTTGCACTACCACGCTGCGACCATTGTCGCTGCGACTGGCAGATGCCGTGGTGCCGCCTCCCAATCCGGCGAGCAAACCGCTGCCGATATTACCGGTGTTGTTATTGCTACTTGAGCCAGTACTGATACCGATCATGCCTTCCAGCGTGGTCTTGATATCACTCCAGAAATCCGTTTCCGTCTGTGTACTGACCCTGTCTCTTATACACATCTGACGCTGCCGACGATCTACTCTGTGTAGAT
>CAJXPR010000041.1 GCA_913058135.1 uncultured Gammaproteobacteria bacterium | reverse complement strand
TGTGTATAAGAGACAGGGGGTGTACTGTTCCATCCAGGTATTGGGCGACGACAACACCAGCACACCACCGTCACGCAGCAGGGAATCTGGCCCGGTAAACTGCTGCAGGCAGCTCGCCGGGTCGGGCAGACGGCACAGCAGATTGCTCATCAGCACGGCGTCAAAACGTTCATCCCGGTTTTTGTCTACACCCACGCCGGCTTCAGCCAGCCGGGTCGCATCACCCTGAATAAATTCAACACGCGTGCGATCAATCGCGGCCGGCACCCGGGCCATCATCGGCGTGGTATGGCGACCGCTTTCCAGGCGGGAATAGCTCAGGCTGCCCTGGCGCTGCAGGATATTCGCAGCATCGATAAACGCCTGGCTGTAGTCCAGACCCAGCACACGCTTGAAGCGACGTGCCAGCTCGAAACTGGCCCGCCCGGTGGCACACCCCAGGTCGAGCACTGAATCGCGGGATTTGGCAAAATCGCCCACCAGCTCCGCCATGGTTTCCATGAACATGCGAGTATCGGGATGCCCGACAGCGGCGCTGATATCATCATCACGCTGTTCGGCGCGCGACCCCCAATGAAACAGCATGTACTGATCAAGCAGCGCATCGGTTTCGTAACGCTTGCCACCGTCCTGAGTGATCGTTGTGTCGTCACCCTGCACCAGACGGAAACCGGCGTGCTGGAAAAAATGCGGACGGAAGTGAAAACGCGCCCAGACGCTGGCTTCATCACCGGTACTGATAAAGGAGCCACCCATGATCATCTGATGCTGACCATCAAAGCACGGCGTGCTGAAGTCCACATAATAAGGGTGAATGGAAAAGCCGGGCAGTGAGTGGAAGGTGTCTTCGCTCCATTGCCAGACGTTGCCCAGCACATCATGGAAACCCCTGGCATTGACAGCAAATTTTTCCACGGGCCCCTCACTGCCATAGTGCAGATTGTGATTGATGGGTCGCGGGCCGGGTGCTAATGCATTCTGGTCGCCAACGGGGTCGTAAAGAGCGGGATCGCGCATGACCGGATCATGCCCAAGCAGATCGCCTGCGGCCGATGCACCAGATTCCGGCTGCCACTGGCGTATCGATTGCCATTCCTCGCCATTAAGCGCCAGGTGTTCCTTTTCCCTGGCAAGGCGATACGGGGTTTTGACGCCATCGCGCTCCGAGCGCCAGGCGCAATAGGCCCTGGCCTCATAATAATTGACGATGGCCGGCCAGTCCCACTGCATGGGCTCGACGCTGAAAAGCGTACGCAATTTGTACTGGTGAGACCCGACCGGACCATCCTGCACCCAGAATGTTGGCCACCGGGTGTTGCGGAACCGCCGCCACGCCCAGCCTTTCTCACTCCAGTACTGTTCGTCCAGGTAGGCGCCCGAGCTGACAAACTCGTAGTACTCGCCGTTGCTGATCAGACGTTTGCTGGCGCGAAAGGCGTTGACCCTGCGGGTATCGGCGCCATACTCATTGTCCCAGCCGAACGTTGGCCAGTCCCGGGGTTTGCCCACCTTCACGGTCTGCGCTGGCACGTCAATCATGGGATTTTCGGCCGGGTAATGCAGCCCGGCGACCGGTCGTGCAAAACGATCAGGTGGATTTTTCGCCAGCGGCAGCACGGGCCACTGCTGTGGCGCGCGCAAGTACTTCAATGGCAGTTCGCGCATCAGCACGCTGGAGGTCTCCAGGTGAATACGCTCGTGTTCGAAGCACATGACCAGCGCCCATCCGGGGCTATCCATGGTGACAGGCCCGTCAAAGTCGGGATGCAGGCTGATCAGCTGATGCACGGTCTGGTATACCTGACGCCGGTAATCGCGCGCCTCGGCGACGGTCGGCCAGATATCCTGTTCACCTTCGTGCAGATCATCCCAGCTCATCTCGTCAACGCCGGTTTCAAACAGAATCTCGTAATGCGCATTCAAGGGTTTGTCGAGCAGACCGGCGACCAGTAGCTTGTTGATGTAAAACGTAACCGGATGTACGTAATAAAAAATCAGCGGGTGGCGCGTCTTGTGGTAGGGTCTGACAAAATAGGCTTCTTCGCTGACCAGCGCCGAAAACAGGGTTTCGGTCAGCTTCCAGGTGTTGTCGAAGTAGTCGAGCAGGGCCTGCCGCCCGGCAGTAATGTCCAGGCCCGGCAGGCTGACCGCTTGTTGTCCGGGCCATCGGGGTTCTTTTTGGGGTGCGTGTGTGCCCGGGTCCGAGACCGGGGCAGAGTCAGCTAACGCGTGAGTCATGAGCGGGTATCCTGTATTCTGGCCAAAATCGTTTTTCAAGAGGCTATTATCTTGCGCAGCAAACTCCCCCAGGTGGGTACGACCATCTTCACCGTGATGACGAGAATGGCACAGGCACATAACGCCATCAACCTGTCTCAGGGATTCCCCGATTTTGACTGCCCGGCAGCACTTCGGGAACGTGTCTCGTTCTACCTGAACGACCGTCGCAACCAGTATGCTCCGATGACCGGCGTACCGGCGCTGCGCGAACAGATTGCTGTCAAAGTCGAGGATCTATACGGCTGTCGTGTGGATGCAGATCAGGAAATAACCGTGACATCGGGCGCTACCGAAGCCCTGTTTGATGCCATCCAGGCCACCGTAGGCACGGGCGACGAGGTGATCATGTTTGATCCGGCCTACGATTCCTATGATCCGGCTGTGCGGCTGGCCGGCGGGGTGCCCGTGCATATTCCGATGCGGGCGCCTGCCGCCGGACAGGGCTGGGGCATCGACTGGGACTGCTTTGCCGAACGCATAACAGCGCGCACCCGGCTGGTCATCATCAATTCCCCACATAATCCCAGCGGTTCGATACTCACACGGCAGGATCTCGACACCCTGGCGGCGCTGATCCGCGACCGTGATATCCTGGTGCTGTCCGATGAGGTCTACGAACACATGGTGTTTGACGGCAGCCGACACGAAAGTGTGCTGCGCCATGCGGAACTGAAGGAAAAGAGTTTTGCCGTGTTTTCCTTCGGCAAGACTTACCATGCCACGGGCTGGAAGGCGGCCTATTGCGTAGCGCCGCCGGCATTGACCGACGAGTTCCGCAAGGTGCACCAGTTTGTCACCTTTACCTCAACCAGCTTCATACAGCATGCCATTGCCGATTTTATGCGCGACTGCCCCGAGGACCATCTGGAACTGCCGGACTTTTACCAGCAGAAACGTGACACCTTCGCCAGGCTGATAGCCGATTCGCGCTTCAGTTTCACGCCATCGGCAGGCACCTATTTTCAATGCGTGGACTACAGTGCCATCAGCGACCAGGATGACATGAACTTTGTCACCTGGTTATGTAAAGAGAAGGGCGTGGCCGCCATCCCGTTGTCGCCGTTTTGTGCTGACACTCCCCGGTCACGCGTGATCCGTTTCTGTTTCTGCAAGGATGACAGCACACTGGAAGCCGCGGCTGCGGTGCTGCGGGAACTCTGACCTCATGTCCCCTGATCAGGCTGCCGCCCTGCTACCCCGTATTCGCGAGTTTGCCGCGTCCCTGGGGTTTCAGCAGCTGGCAGTGACCGACATCGACCTGAGTGCCTATCAACCGCACCTGGACGCCTGGCTGGCGCGCAATTTTCACGGCGACATGGATTACATGGCACGTCACCGGGACCTGCGACTGCACCCTGACGACCTGCACCCGGGAACCATTCGTGTGCTCAGCGTTCGCATGGATTACAGCCTGGACAAGGAGCAGTCACTCACTCCTCTTAAAAACCGCAACAAAGCGTATATCTCACGCTACGCCCGTGGCCGTGATTACCACAAGCTGATTCGCAAGCGCCTGCAGCAACTGGCAGAGCACATCACCGACCTGGCCGGTCCCATGGGTTACCGTGCTTTTGTCGACAGTGCGCCGGTGCTGGAGCGGGCGCTGGCGGAGAAGGCGGGGCTGGGCTGGATCGGTAAAAACACCATGCTGCTCAATAAAAAGGCCGGGTCCTGGTTTTTCCTTGGCGAGCTGTTTACCGACCTGCCGTTGCCCATCGACGAGCCGGTCTCGGGCCACTGTGGCTCCTGCACCGCCTGTCTGGACATCTGCCCGACCCAGGCGTTTGTCGGCGCCAATGAGCTTGACGCGCGGCGCTGCATTTCCTATCTGACCATCGAGCTGAAAGGCAGCATCCCGGAGTCGCTGCGACCGGCCATTGGCAATCGCGTGTTCGGCTGTGATGATTGCCAGTTGATCTGCCCGTGGAACAAGTTCAGCCAGCTCAGCGGCGAGACCGATTTTGCGCCGCGTCATGGTCTGGACAATGCCGAACTGAGCGAGCTGTTCCTGTGGAGCGAAGAGATGTTTCTGCGCAATACCGCCGGTTCAGCGATTCGCCGCACCGGCTATGAAGGCTGGCTGCGCAATCTGGCAGTGGGGCTGGGTAACGCGCCCAGCACCATCCCGGTTCTGACCGCGCTGCAAAGCCGCCAGCACCATTCTTCGGCCCTGGTGCGTGAACATGTGGCCTGGGCGCTGCAGCAACATGAACAGCGCAGGCTCAAAGCCTGAAGAAATGTTCGCGGTAGTACTGTAGCTCGGCGACCGAATCACGAATATCGTCCAATGCCTGGTGACTGCTGGTCTTGCTGAAGCCATCCAGCAATTCGGGGCGCCAGCGCCGTGCCAGCTCCTTGACGGTGCTGACGTCGAGATTACGGTAGTGGAAAAAGGCCTCCAGCGTGGGCATGTACTTCACCAGAAAGCGACGATCCTGATGCACACTGTTGCCGCACATCGGTGAACTGCCGGTTTCGGCGTATTCACGCAAAAAATCCAGGGTCTGCTGTTCGGCTTCGGCGTCGTCGGCACGGCTGGCCCGAACCCGTGCAACAAGGCCCGAATTGCCATGCGTGCGCTGATTCCATTCATCCATTCCCGCCAGCACCGTGTCCGACTGGTGAACGGCCACCACCGGGCCCTCGGCCAGAATATTGAGATTGGCATCAGTGATCAATGTGGCGATTTCAATGACACGGTCAGTCTCCGGCTCCAGACCGGTCATTTCCAGATCTATCCAAATCAGGGTTTTGCTTTTGTCGACAACTGCCATGATGATTCATCCAGGTTTTACCCATCGGGGGGTCAGGTCCCGAGGTATTATTTTAGCCACGCGGGGTCCCACGGGGCATCCATTGTAATAGAATGCCGGGTCATGGCCAAACGACGACTGAACGAACACCAACTACGGCGCATCAGCAGCCAGCAAAAAGCCCGGGGCAAACCCGCCGGACCGGCTGCGCGCGGCACCGATAGCGATCATGGCAACGACGAATCCACGCTGGGGCCCGAGCAGGAAGGCCTGATCGTCTGCCATTACGGCCAGCAACTGGACGTGGAATCACTGAGCCCGGCAAGCAAGGGCCAACTTTTCCGTTGCCACCAGCGCAGCAATCTGCCGCCCCTGGTCACCGGCGACAAGGTCATCTGGCAGGCCGAAGGGGACAGCACCGGCATCATTGTGGCGCTGGTGCCGCGACATTCAGCCATGAGTCGCCCCAATGCCCGCGGGGAGCAACGCAGCATTGCTGCCAACATCGACCGGGTAGTGGTGGTGTTTGCGCCCGTGCCGGAACCGTTTGGAAACCTGCTGGACCGTTATCTGGTCGCCATCGAACACCTGCGCCTGAAGCCCCTGCTGCTGCTCAACAAATGCGACCTGATGCCGGCTGAAACCAGCAATGAGAGCGCCGATGCAGCGGCCCTGAAAGTGTCGGACCTGCTTAAATTGTACGCCGGCATCGGTTATGAGACCTTGCGTGTATCCTGTCATCAACCGGACAGTATCGATTCATTGCGAAATCTGCTCAAGGATGAAACGGCCGTATTCGTAGGCCAGTCCGGGGTTGGCAAGTCCTCACTTATAAATACGCTGCGGGGTATTGACGATGACGACAACGCGGCCGGCGCCGCCGACGTGGGCGGTCTTTCCAAGGGCAGGGCGGTCGGTCGGGAGAAGGGCACACATACCACCACGGCCACAAAACTGTACCACCTGCCAGGCAGCGGCGACCTGGTGGATTCACCGGGAATTCGGGAATTCGGTTTGTGGCACATCGAAGCGGAGCAACTGATGTATGGCTTTGTGGAATTCCGCCCCTACATTGGTCAGTGTCGTTTCCGCGATTGCCGGCACCAGCAGGAACCGGGCTGCGCTCTGCTCGCCGCTGTCAAAAAAGGCAAGATCCATGCGTCCCGATTAAACAGCTATCACCATATTCTTCAGGAGCTGGGCAGGGGCTGAGAGCCCCGCCAGAACACCAGAAAAGTCAGAAAGCCGGAAAAGTCAGAAAATCTCCGGCATATCGCCGGGCAGCGCGTCTTCGGGCGGCGCACCACCCTCAAGCTCGGAGTTCATGGTGCCCTCCATGATCCTTCTCTCGGCCAGTTGATTCAGGACCATGATGACAATACGCCGGTTCGAGGCATCTTCAGTGTTGTCCGGCACCAGCGGCAACGATGACCCCATGCCGATGATCTGGGCGAACTGATCGAAGCGCATGCCGCCTTCTACCAGCGCGCGACGCGCGGCATTGGCCCGGTCTGCCGACAGCTCCCAGTTGGTATATTGCGCAAAGTTGCTGCCGAACGGCACACTGTCGGTGTGTCCGTAGATGCTGATTTTGTTGGGAATGTCCTCAAGCACATTGGCCATGGCCCACAGTACTTCCAAGGCATAAGGCTGCATCTGTTCAGACCCAGAGGCAAACAACGGCCGGTTGTCGCGGTCAATTATCTGGATACTGAGACCGTCCTCAGTGACCTCCATCTCCAGACTGTCGGAGAACCATTCAAACTCCTGGTTGCCAGCTATCACCTCTTCCAGCTGACCCTGCAGGCTTTCCAGAAGCTGGGTTTCCCGCAATCGCGCCAGCTCGATATATTCCGGGTTTTCCAGTTCATCGATAGCCTCAACGGCCTGTTCCCGATCTTCCTGCACCAGCGCCAGACTCAGTCCCTGGTTGGGCAGGGTCAACGGACGTCCCTGCAGATCCAGCACGTAGGGTGTACCACCGTCACCGGAACTGGCCAGGCTGCGCGGGTCGGAAAAATACCCGGCAATCACCATTTTTTCCAGTTCGGTGGTACTTTCAATCAGCCACAGCACCAGGAAAAATGCCATCAGCGCCAGGGCAAAATCGGCAAACGCGATTTTCCACGAACCGCCGTGATGACCGCCGGCCACCTTCTTGACGCGTTTGATGACAATGGTTTGTTCTGACTTTTCCAAAGTAGTTCTCTTCCGCGAATATATTCAGGGCCAATTAGCGGCTACGGATGTGCTCGTCCAGCTCAGAGAAGGACGGTCGGTCTCCCGAGTACAGGGTCTTGCGGGCAAACTCAACCGCCAGCTGCGGCGGCAACCCGTTCGAGGTCGCCACAATCGCCGCCTTGACGCATTCGAACATTTTTATCTCTTCCTCAGCCACTGCGCCCAGACGATTGCTCATGGGCCCGATAAAACCGTAGGCGGCAAAAATGCCCACAAACGTACCCACCAGCGCTGCCGCCACGCTCTGGCCCAGCGCCTCGGGCGGGCCACCGAGCTTCTGCATGGTGATCACGATGCCCAGCACCGCGGCCACAATACCAAAGCCGGGCAGGGCATCGGCAACCCGATGCACAGCATGCGACGGCTCACTCAGCTCATGCATCTGGGTTTCAATTTCGGTATCAATCATGGCCTCGATTTCGTGAGGGGCCATGTTGCTGGTGGTCATGATGCGCAGGTTGTCGGTGAGAAACTCAATGATGCGCTTGTCCTTGAGCAGTGCAGGATAACGCGTGAAAAGCCCGCTTTCGGCGGGCACTTCGATATCGGCTTCGATCGACATCATGCCTTCGCGGCGAGCCTTGTTGAAAATATCAAACAGCAGGCCCAGCAGGTCGAGGTACAGCTTTTCACTGGTGGCAGAACCGAGGATGGCGCGTGGCAAACGTTTCCCGGTCTCCTTGACCAGGTGCATGCTGTTGGAAATCAGAAAGGCGCCCAATGCGGCCCCAAAAATGATAATAAACTCTGATGGTTGCCATAACACACTGAGCACACCGCCGTGCATGATATAGCCGCCGGCAACACTGAGCAGCACAACCAGAAAACCAATAATAAACAACATAACCTGCTCAACCTCCAGCCGGATAAAAGTGCGCCGCTTCCATTACATCGGACATTTCCGGAAAATCATTAGCCCAATCGCCAGTAATACGCCAAACTTGTACGGACGGACCGCCTTGATTAAGCTGGTGCCTGAGTTATTTGACGGACGAACACGACAGCCTGCCTGAACAGCTGTCAGAACAGGATTTCCATGAAAGATTCGCTTTTCATTCTGATGCAGTACCTTGTTCCGCAGCACCTGTTATCCCGGCTGGCCGGCAAACTGGGGGGCTGCCAATGGCAGGCCGTCAAGGCGCCGTTTATACGCTGGTTTATCCATCGCTACAAGGTCGACATGAGCGAGGCTCAGGAACCGGATCCAGCGGCCTACAGCAGTTTCAATGCCTTTTTTACGCGCGCACTGCGGGCTGATGCACGCCCCGTGCAGGGGGATGAACACTGCGTGGTGAGTCCGGCAGACGGCTTCGTCAGTCAGCTCGGCCCGGTGCGCAACGGTATGCTGCTGCAGGCCAAAAGCCGCCGCTTCAGCCTGCAGGCCTTACTGGGCGGAGATTCAGCGTTGGCAGCTGAGTTCGAAGAAGGCAGTTTTGCCACTGTCTATCTGTCACCGAGTCACTATCACCGCGTACACATGCCGTTGCCGGGGGTTTTGCGGGAGACAATCTATGTGCCCGGCAAGCTGTTTTCAGTCAACCAGCTGACGGCGGAACGTGTCGATGCTCTGTTTGCCCGCAATGAACGCCTGGTCTGCATCTTCGATACCGATTACGGTCCCATGGCTCTGGTGCTGGTGGGCGCCATGATTGTAGGCAGTATCGATACGGTCTGGGCCGGACAGGCGGCGCCGGCGCCACATGGTTTACGCAAGACGGACTATCGGCAGCAGCGTCCCGCCGTCCAGATTGCCCGCGGCGGGGAAATGGGCCGGTTCAAAATGGGCTCTACTGTCATTGCTGTGTTTGCGGAGAACCGGGTGGAGCTGAACGCGGCGCTGGCGGCGGGAAGCGATATCTGTATGGGCGACATTCTGGGCACCGTGATTACAGACGACCATCTGGACGCGTAAAACCGCACTGGCCGAACCCTGGGGAAACCGCTAAAATCGCCCGCCCGGATGCCAGGCATCGACCAGGCATCCTTGGACCAACCTACGCCCAGACTATTGCGAGCCCACAATGAGCAAATTTGAAAATGTCAGTGTCGTCAAATCCGCCAACATTTATTTCGACGGCAAAGTGACCAGCCGCGTTGTCGAGTTCGACAACGGTGATGTGAAAACGCTGGGCATCATGATGCCGGGCGAATATCGCTTCGGCACCGAAAAAAAGGAAATCATGGAGATCCTGTCCGGAGAAGTGGAAATACTGCTGCCTGGCGACGACCTGTGGCGTAAAATTTCCGGTGGCGATACCTTCGAAGTGCCTGCTGACTCAGCCTTTGACATCAAGGTGATGTCTGTTACCGACTACTGCTGCTCCTATATCGGCTGACAAACCCCTGACTGCTACAACCGCCTGCCAGGCTTTTACTGACTGGCAAGAAACGTCTGATAGGCTATGTTGCCGGTTTCCTCCTGGAACTGATAAGGAATCCTGCGCACAAAGTCATTAAACGCGGTGGCGTCTTCCGGCGCCACCTGCAGGCCAACCAGCACCCGCCCGTAAGCAGCGCCATGGTTCCGGTAATGGAACATGGAAATATTCCATTGCTCGCCCAGCAGATCCAGAAAAGTCATCAGTGCCCCGGGACGCTGCGGAAATTCAAACCGGAATACCCGCTCGTTCAGCGCCTTGTCGCTGCGCCCGCCAACCATGTGGCGGATGTGCAGTTTGGCCGCTTCATTGTGGGTCATGTCATGCACTTCAAAACCTTTGCTGCGCAGTGTCGCAATCAGCTTTTCACGACCACGGGCCGGATCGTCAATCTCCACACCAACGAATATCTTGGCCGCCGCTGCGTCCCCATAACGGTAGTTAAACTCGGTCACGCTGCGCTTGCCCAACACGCGGGAGAAACGGCGAAAACTCCCCGGTTTCTCGTCCAGCGTAACGGCCAGCACAGCCTCTCGACTTTCGCCCAGCTCGGCGCGCTCGGAAATATGGCGCAGACGATCAAAGTTGACATTGGCACCCGTGACCAGTGCCATCAGACTCTTCCCCCGAAGTGACTGCTCGCGCACCGCCTTTTTCAGGCCAGCAATAGCGACGGCGCCAGCCGGTTCGGTCACCGCACGGGTGTCATCGAAGATGTCCTTGATGGCTGCGCAAATCTCATCGGTGGTCACCGTCACCACCTCATCAACACAATGCCTGAGGATCTTGAAGGTTTCCTTGCCGATCTGATTAACGGCCACGCCATCGGCGAACAGGCCGACCTGCGACAGCTTGACCCGTCGCCCTGCCGCCAACGCCGCTTTGAGACAGGCGGAGTCTTCCGCTTCCACCGCAATCAGGCGGATTTCCGGTCGGATGTATTTGATATAGGCCGCCATGCCTGCCATCAGTCCGCCGCCGCCCACCGGCACAAAAATGGCGTCCAGCGGACCGCTGTGTTGGCGAATGATTTCCAGGCCAACAGTTCCCTGTCCGGCAATCACGTCCTTGTCGTCAAAGGCATGGACAAAGGTATAACCCTTCTCCGCCACCAGCGTCATGGCGAACTCCGCTGCCTCATTATATGTATCGCCATGCAGGATCACCTTGCCGCCCCGTGAGCGAACGCCTTCGATCTTGATGGCTGGCGTGGTTACCGGCATGACGATAATGGTTTTAATACCCAGCGTCGTACCAGCCAGGGCGACCCCCTGCGCATGGTTGCCCGCGCTTGCGGCAATGACCCCCCGTCTGGCAGCCTCGGGCGACAGGCGTGACATCTTGTTGTAGGCGCCACGCAGTTTAAAGCTGAACACCGGCTGCAGATCTTCGCGCTTGAGCCAGACATCATTATCCAGTCGCCGGCTAAGAGACGCGGCCTTGTGCACCGGGGTCTCAATGGCGACATCATAGACGCGCGCTGACAATATATCTTTAACGTACTTGTCCATGCCTGTTGCCTGGTAAAGGGGACGAGAGTAAAGGGGACGGAGGATATTAACATAGGCGTAAAGGGGACGGAGGGATTTAAAGGGGACGTAAAGGGGACGGAGGCATTTAGCTCGCTAAAAGACTCCGTCCCCTTTACGGCCCTCCCTTTATGTTAATATCCTCCGTCCCCTTTTAAAGAACAGCAGGAATTCATCATGGACCAGAATGAACTGAAAAAGGCTGTCGCCAAAGCTGCGGCCGATTACGTCAAAAGCCGTCTGGACGACCGTACCGTGGTGGGTGTGGGCACGGGCTCAACGGCCAATTATTTCATTGAATACCTGGGTGAGTTCAAGCATGACATCCAGGCAACGGTGGCCAGTTCCGAAGAAACCGCCCAACGGCTGAAGGCCCTTGGCATTCCGGTAATCGACCTCAATGCGGCGCCGGAGATCAGCGTGTATGTTGATGGGGCGGATGAGACCAATGAGCATCTGCAGCTGATCAAGGGTGGCGGCGGCGCACTGACCCGCGAAAAGATTATCGCTGCGGTGGCCAAAGAGTTTGTCTGTATCGCTGATGGCAGCAAGCTGGTGGATGTGCTGGGCCACTTCCCGTTACCCGTGGAAGTGATTCCCATGGCACGCAGTCATGTCGGGCGCGAAATTGTGAAACTGGGGGGAGATCCGGTTTATCGGGAAGGTTTTGTCACCGACAACGGCAATATCATTATCGACATCCATAATATGAGTATTGTCGATCCCCGCAAACTGGAACAACAACTCAACCAGATTACCGGTGTGGTAACCAATGGATTATTTGCAGTAAGGCCGGCTGACAAACTGATTCTGGGAACAAAGAATGGCCTCAGAACCATGAGCCTGTGACACCAGGGACTTCTTTACGCCGTATTCAGTCAATAACTGATCTGACCCGCCGAATTCAAAGCAATGGAATCTCGCTGGCTATTCTGATACCAGTTATGCAGTCCGTGCACGACAAAATAAAAAAACGCAGGGTTTTTACGCCCTGCGTTTTCGTATTTTACAGAGGGTTTACGTTCTCTGCCTGAGGCCCTTTCTGGCCTTGAGTTACTTCCATAGTAACTTTCTGGCCTTCGTGCAGCGTCTTCCTTCCAGTACCGTTAATGGCACTAAAATGGACGAATACGTCCTTTCCACCTTCCTGTTCAATGAAACCGAAACCTTTCTCGTCATTGAACCACTTAACGGTACCTTCTACTTGCTGTGACATATTGCTCTCTTGCTATTTCCAAGGGACAGACCAGAAAAACCTTCCCGGCGGATCCCGATATTTATTAACACAGTTGACAAACGAGCCAACTGCTGGATTCGACACTGAACCCTAAAAACAGTGTACCGCCTTATTTTGTCGCTGGGAATACAGTTTTTAACGAAAAACGACGAAATATCTGCTTTTTCAGTAAATTTATCGCAAAAACTGTGATGTTCGTCTCATCAATCAGGCAAGTACCCGAATTCAATCAAAAATCTTCCCGGGATTCATGACCTTGTGCGGGTCAAAGACCTGCTTCAAAGCCCTCATACTGGCTATTTCAGCCTCGCTGCGACTGTATTGAAGATAGGCCTTTTTCAGCAAACCTACACCATGTTCAGCAGAGACACTGCCACCATAGGCTTTGACCGCATCGAATATGTCATAGCTGACGTCGCCGCATTGGCGGAAGAACTCTTCCTTGGCCAGGGCGTCGGGCTTGAGTATATTCAGGTGGACATTGCCGTCACCGATATGGCCAAACCAGATGATCTCGAAATCCGGGTACCGACTGGTGACGATGGCATCGACATCTTTCAGGAAGGCAGGCACCTTGGACACCTGTACCGAAATGTCGTTCTTGTACGGCGTAAACCGTGAGATGGTCTCGGAAATGTCCTCGCGCAAACGCCACAGGCTGCGGGCCTGGGTAATGTTCTGGCTCATGGTACCGTCCAGCGCCCAGCCCTGCTCAACGCAATGTTCGAAAACCGACATTGCCGACTCCATAACGGCCTCGCTGGTGTTCTCGAATTCGATCAGCGCATAAAAAGTGCCCACCGTGTCGAAAGGACGCTGCAGCCCTTTTTCCGCCATCACGTGCAGCAGCGCCTTTTCCGAAAAGAACTCAAAGGCACAGATATCCAGCGCACCCTGGAAGGCCTGCAACACATGCATGGTCGCCTCCAGATCGTCCACCGCAAGTACCAGAACCGTCGGATCCTTGGGCGGCGTTGCCAGCGCCATGGTGAGCTCGACGATAAATCCCAGGGTGCCTTCCGAGCCAATAAACAGATGACGCAAATCATAACCCGTGGCATTTTTGACCAGGCCGTGGTTCAACTCCAACAATTCACCGGTACCGGTTACCACTTTCATGCCCATCACCCAGTCACGGGTCAGCCCGTAACGGATAACCTTGATACCGCCAGCATTGGTGGCAACATTGCCGCCTATCTGACTGGAGCCCGAGGAGGCAAAATCCACCGGATAGAACAGGCCTTTGTCCTCGGCGAACTGCTGCAGCTGCTCGGTAATGACCCCCGGCTGACAAACTACCTGCCGGTCGACTGCACTGAAATCCAGAATCTGGTTCATACGATCAAACGCCACCACGACTTCGCCGTTGGCCGCCACCGCGCCACCGCTCAGACCGGTGCGCCCGCCCGATGGCACCAATGCAAACTTCTGTTCGTTGGCCAGACGCACCAGTGCCTGCACTTCCTCAATGCTTCCAGGAAAGACGATGGCAGCCGGGTTGGGTTCATAGACCTTGGTCCAGTCCTTGCCAAAAACCTGAAGGGATTCATGATCAATACTGACACGGTCCGGTCCTACAATTTCAGCCAGAGTGGCCGCCAACGTCTGCTGCATCGCGCTCATTACCAGGATTACCTTTTATGTTACTGACGGCGTTTATGGTACCATAGCGCGCCTCGAACTTGAGAGAACCCGCTGAGAGATAACGCATCGTATGAAACCTACATCTCTGGATAAAAGCAAGATCCGCTTCCTGTTGCTTGAGGGTGTGCACCAAAGTGCCGTCAACACCCTGCACGAAGCCGGCTATACCAACATCGAATACCTGAAGACCTCCTTGTCTGAAGACGATCTTGTTGAAAAGGTTAAGGATGTCCACTTTATTGGTATCCGCTCCCGCACCCAGTTGACCGAACGCGTGTTTGAGGCAGCAACCAAATTGCAGGCGGTCGGCTGTTTCTGCATCGGCACCAACCAGGTTGATCTCAAGGCGGCCCTGGTGCGCGGTGTACCGGTGTTCAATGCACCTTATTCCAATACCCGCAGCGTCGCTGAACTGGTCATCGGCCAGACCATCCTGCTGCTGCGCCGCATACCAGAGAAAAATGCGCAGGCGCATCTGGGCGTCTGGCAAAAAGTCGCCACCGGTTCTTTCGAGACGCGCGGCAAGAAGCTGGGCCTGGTCGGCTACGGCAATATCGGTTCACAGCTCAGCGTACTGGCCGAATCCATGGGCATGAAGGTGTACCTGTACGACATCGTCACCAAGCTGCCGCTGGGTAACGCGGTGCAGGTCCCGACACTGAAGGAACTGATGCAGACCTGTGACGTGGTCAGTCTTCATGTGCCCGAAACGCCACAAACGGCGAACATGATTGGCGAAGAGCAGCTGAGCTGGATGAAGAAGGGCAGCATCCTGATCAACGCATCACGTGGCACGGTTGTCGATATTGATGCACTGGCCGATGCGCTTGAGTCCGGTCATCTCGCCGGCGCAGCAGTCGACGTCTTCCCGGTGGAACCACGCTCCAATGACGACGAATTCATTTCGCCGTTACGCAAGTACCATAACTGCATCCTGACCCCACACGTCGGTGGCAGCACAATGGAAGCACAGGAAAACATTGGCATGGAAGTCGCCGAGAAGCTGGTGCGCTACAGCGACAATGGCTCTTCCATCACCTCAGTGAATTTCCCGGAGGTGGCATTGCCGTCGCACCCGAGCATGCACCGCTTGTTGCATGTGCATGAAAACGTGCCGGGCGTGTTGTCACAGATCAACCGTATTTTCTCGGAAAGCGGCATCAATATCTGTGCGCAGTATCTGCAGACCAATGACAAAATTGGTTATGTGGTGATGGATATTGCGGAAGAGGACAGTGATATTGCGTTGGACAAGTTGCAGGAGATCACTGGCACCATTCGGTGTCGTGTTCTTTGGTAAACGTTAATCCATCTACGTCTTTGGGGAACGGGCAGGAAGTGGGAGGGACACGGTGGACCGACCACCTCCTTTGCACGCACAGCCGGCGGGGCGGAACTCGACCTCGCGGCGCTGCCGCTCGGGACTCAGACAGTCCTCCCGCTGATCGGCTGTGCGCACAAAGGAGAAGCGTGGCCTGATTGGTCCACCGTGTCCCTCCCACTCCCTGCCCTAGTGCCATACGTCGAGTTCTAAGATTCCAAAGGTCGCGCCAGCTGTTTTGGCAGAGTGCCCTGGGTCTGGCACAAGGGCGGGGCGGGGGTAGGTGGTGTCGGACCAATCAGGCCACGTTGTCTTCTTCAAGGGTTTGCCCGAAGAAGCGCGAGGACTGTTTGAGTCCCGAGCTGCTCAGCAGCGAGGTCGAGTTCCGCAAGCGCCGGGCAAACCCTTGAAGAAGGTGGTCGGTCCGGGGCCACCTACCCCCGTCCCGACCGATCTGGATCGAAGTGCTACTTCAAACCGTACTTCTCGCTCATTTCCTCAAGCGTATAAATCTTACCAATCCGATCCGCATGCCCCGCCGTACCGAACGCTTCCAACCGATCCTTAACGATGCCTTTCATGGCCTTCATGGTCGGAATCAGGAACTTGCGCGGATCAAATTCCGATTTGTTTTCCGCCAGGAACTTGCGCACCGCACCCGTGGACGCCAGACGCAGGTCAGTATCAATGTTGACCTTGCGCACCCCGTGCTTGATGCCCTCCTGAATTTCAGAGACCGGTACACCGTAGGTTTCCGCGATCTCACCACCAAACTCATTGATGATAGCCAGCCACTCCTGCGGTACTGACGATGAGCCGTGCATGACCAGATGGGTGTCCGGGATGCGGGCGTGAATCTGCTTGATGCGCTCAATCGCCAGCGTTTCGCCGGTGGGTGGGCGGCTGAATTTGTATGCACCGTGGCTGGTACCCACGGCGATGGCCAGGGCATCCACGCCGGTGTCGGCGACAAATGACGCAGCTTCTTCCGGATCGGTGAGCATCTGTTCATGGGTCAACTGACCCTCTGCACCGATGCCATCCTCTTCACCAGCCATGCCGGTTTCCAGCGAACCCAGGCAACCGATTTCTCCTTCCACCGACACGCCGCAGGCATGTGCCATCTGCACCACCGTGCGTGTCACATCTGCATTGTACTCATAGTCCATGGGTGTCTTGCCATCCACGCCCAGTGAGCCATCCATCATCACTGAGGAGAAACCCAGCTGAATTGAGCGCTGACACACTGCCGGTGACACGCCATGGTCCTGGTGCATGACGATGGGAATATGCGGAAACTCTTCAATCGCGGCAAGAATAAGGTGTCGCAGAAAATTGGAACCCGCGTACTTGCGTGCGCCGGCTGATGCCTGCAGGATCACCGGGCTGTTGACTTCATGAGCCGCTTCCATGATGGCACGCACCTGCTCCAGGTTGTTCACATTGAACGCGGGCACACCGTAGCCGTGCTCGGCTGCATGATCCAGCAATTGTCGAAGACTGATAAGTGCCATGTTAAATACCTCCTGTTAATTCAAGTTCCAATAGTGTCTAATCCTGCGCGCGTGTTTCCAGCATCGCTACTGCGGGCAGCACGTCGCCCTGCACAAATTCAAGGAAGGCCCCGCCGCCTGTAGAAATATAGGACACCCGGTCCGTAATGCCGAACTTGTCGATTGCAGAAATGGTTTCGCCGCCCCCGGCAATGGAAAATCCGGCGTTGTCAGCAATGGCTTTTGCGACGGCCTGAGTGCCACCGGCGAAGGCGTCAAACTCGAATACTCCCAGCGGGCCGTTCCAGATAATGGTCTTCATGCCGGCAATGATCCCGGCGAGTTTTGAAGCGGTTTGGGGACCGATATCGAGTATCATGTCGTCGTCAGCGACATCGCTGACGTTTTTGACTGTTGCTTTTGCTTCGGCGCTGAACTCCTTGGCAACCACCACATCAACAGGCAGCGGAATGCTGGTTTTTTTCATCAGGGCACGGGCCGTGTCTACCAGGTCGGCTTCTACCAGTGACTTGCCTACCGGGAAACCCGCCGCCAGCAGAAACGTGTTGGCGATACCGCCTCCGACTATCAGCTGGTCGGTCTTGTCAGCCAGGCTCTCCAGCACCTTCAGTTTGCTGGACACCTTGGCACCACCGACAATGGCCAGCATCGGGCGCTCGGGCTTTTGCAGGGCTTTTTCCAGGGCATCAAGCTCACGGGCCAGCAACGGACCGGCGCAGGCCACTGGCGCAAATCTGGCAACACCATGGGTGCTGGCCTGGGCACGATGTGCGGTACCAAAGGCGTCCATGACAAACACATCGCAAAGCGCAGCGTACTGCCGGGCCAGGGTCTCATCATCATTTTTTTCGCCCTTGTTGACGCGCACATTTTCCAGCAGCACCATTTCGCCTTCCGCAGGCAATGCCGCGCCGGGATTGTCCAGGTAATCCGCAACCAGCCGTACGTTGATGCCCAGCAGCTGGCCAAGATGGGCAGCGACCGGTGCCAGCGATGCCTCCGGCTGATCCGACATCGGCACGCCCTCTTCAGGGCGTCCCAGGTGCGACATCACCATCAGCCGGGCGCCTGCGTCCAGCGCCATTCTCAGCGCCGGCAAGGCGGCAACAATGCGTGTGTCGTTGCCTACCTGGCCATTTTTAACCGAGACATTAAGATCCTCTCGGATCAGCACACGCTGGCCGCGAAGGTTGAGGTCCTGCATCCGTTTGATCGTTCCTGAAGTTGTCGTCATGACTAAGCGGTCCTCCCAGACCAGATATCGTCTACAGTTGCCGAATCAGATTCGCCACATCGAGCATGCGATTGGCGTAGGCCCATTCATTGTCAAACCAGGCCAGCACCTTGATCAGATGAGGCCCGCTGACCCGCGTCTGGCTGAGGTCGACAATCGCCGACCGGGCATCGTGATTAAAGTCGCACGACGCCAGCGGCTCATCGGTGCATGCCAGCACATCGGGCACTGAACGTGCTGCCGCCAGTCTGATCGCCTGATTGACACGTTCTATGTCCGCCGACTCACGGACGGTAACGGTCAGATCGATGGCTGACACATTCAACGTCGGTACCCGCATCGCCTGCGCAGAGAAGCGGCCGTCAAGGTGGGGCAGAATACGCCCGATACCTTTGGCAATTTCCGTATCAACCGGAATGATTGACTGCACCGCGCTGCGGGTCTTGCGTAAGTCCTGATGATGATAGGCATCAATAACCGGCTGGTCATTCATGGCCGAATGGATGGTGGTGATAACACCATACTCCAGACCAAATGCCTCATCCAGGCACTGGATCACCGGCACCACGCAGTTGGTGGTGCAGGACGCCGCCGAGATGACGCGATGCGCTGTGCGCACCGATTCGTTGTTGATGCCGTACACCACGGTCGCATCAACATCGCTTTGTGCCGGCTGCGAAAACAGCACACGTCCAGCGCCGGCTTCCAGATGTCGCTCGGCCGTGGCACGGTCGTTAAATGTGCCCGTACATTCCAATACCAGATCAATGTCCAGATCGTGCCAGGGCAGTGCACCGATGTCAGGCTGCGACAGCAGGGTGATTGCCTGACCGTTGACCACCATATGCCCGGCATCCTCCAGTACCACCTCACCATGAAACCGACCGTGAGTACTGTCGTAGCGGGTCAGGTGCGCCAGCGTACGCGCGTCGGTCAAATCGTTGATGGCTACTATCTGCAGATCCTTGTGTGCTGCACTTTCGTGCAAGGCACGTAGCACACAGCGACCAATGCGGCCGTAACCGTTAATCGCCAGCCGGTAAGGCATAATACGTTCCTACTGAAACATCAATAACCGTGTGTTTTATATCAGGTCTCCGCCAGGCGCTAGTTCAGCAGTTCCTCGGCTTTGGCAACAATGTTTTCAGCGCTGAAACCGAAGGTCAACATCAATGCGCCGCCCGGCGCGGATTCGCCAAACGTTGTCATGCCAATCGCGGTACCGTCCAGGCCGATATATTTACGCCAGTAATCGATCGCGCCCGCTTCTACCGCGATGCGCTTGCGCACCGCCGAGGGCAGCACGTGTTCCCGGTAGTCGGCATCCTGCGCATCAAACATATCGGTGGACGGCATGGATACGAGACGCGCCTTCACACCCTTGGCTTGCAGTTGCTTGACGGCGTCGCGCGAAATGCCTACCTCGGAACCGGTGGCGATCACAATCAGTTCTGGCTGACCATCACAGTCTTCCAGCACATAGCCACCGCGGTCAATGCCGGCGAGCTGAGCTTCATCTCGTGGCTGATGCGGCAATCCCTGGCGCGACAGTACCAGTGAAGTCGGGCCATGCCTGCGCATCAACGCATGCTTCCAGGCAACGGCGGTTTCCACGCTGTCGCAAGGGCGCCACACGGCCATGTTCGGCGTACTGCGCAGGTTGGTCAGTTGCTCGATGGGCTGGTGGGTCGGTCCGTCTTCACCCTGACCAATGGAGTCGTGGGTGTACACATTGATCACGTGCTGTTTCATCAACGCCGACATGCGCACTGCGTTGCGCGCATATTCCATAAAGATCAGGAACGTACCACCGTAGGGGACAAATCCGCCATGCAGCGCCAGGCCGTTCATAATCGCAGTCATGCCGAACTCACGCACACCGTAATAGATGTAGTTGCCATCGGCGCTGTCAGTAATGGGCACGCTGCCCTTCCAAAGTGTGAGATTCGACCCGGCCAGGTCAGCAGATCCGCCGATCAGCTCCGGCATTATCTCGCTGAAGGCGGCAATGCTGTTCTGTGATGCCTTACGCGAAGCAAGGTTTTCGCCTTTTTCCTGACAGGAGGCGATAAATTCTTTGGCTCGCTGATCGAAATAGCCGGGCAGTTCGCCTTTCTGACGACGCACCAGCTCCATGGCCAGATCCGGATGGGCTTCCTCGTAGCGCACCATTTTTTCTTTCCACTGGGTTTCTGCCTGGAAGCCGCGCTCGCGGGCATCCCAGACCTTCCTTATGTTGTCCGGCACCTCAAACGGCGGATATTCCCAGCCCAGCTGCTTGCGGGTCGCGGCAACCTCATCATCGCCCAGCGGAGCACCGTGAATGCCAGCGGTGCCGCCCTTGGCAGGGGAACCGAAGCCAATAACAGTCTTGCAACGGATGATGGTCGGCCGGCCAGTCTCCTGGCGGGCTGCGCTGATCGCTTCACTGATCTGATCGGCATCGTGCCCGTCCACGGCGAGCACCTGCCAGCCGTAAGCCTCGAAGCGCTTGGTGGTATCGTCAGTAAACCAACCGTCGATTTCGCCATCGATCGAAATGCCGTTGTCATCGTAGAACATGATCAACTTGCCCAGCGCCAGGGTACCGGCCAGGGAGCACACTTCGTGCGAGATACCTTCCATGAGGCAGCCGTCGCCGGCAAACACATAGGTAAAATGATCAATGATGTCATGGCCGGGACGATTGAACTGTGCCGCCAGGGTTTTTTCGGCGATGGCCATGCCTACAGCATTGGCGATGCCCTGCCCCAGAGGGCCCGTGGTGGTTTCAACACCGGGCGTGTAGCCGTACTCCGGGTGGCCCGGCGTTTTGGAGTGCAGCTGACGAAAATTCTGCAGCTCGGACATCGGCAGGTCGTAGCCGCTCAGGTGCAACAGGGAGTAGATCAGCATGGAACCGTGGCCATTGGACAGCACAAAGCGATCACGATTCATCCACTGAGGGTTTACCGGGTTATGCGACAGAAAATCGTTCCACAGCACTTCGGCGATATCGGCCATGCCCATCGGCGCCCCGGGGTGACCGGAATTGGCTTTCTGGACAGCGTCCATGGCGAGGGCACGGATAGCATTGGCGCATTCTCTGCGCGAGGTCAGACGGGTGGACATACGAGTGGAGCTCCTGTACGCGGGGTTCGGGTCGTAGAAAACGCTTATTTTCCCGCAGTTGAGCCTTATTTTCCAGACATATCCGGCCAGCTGCCGCAGATTGCCGGTTATACCTGTCCGGTGCCGGTGGTCCGGACAATGGCCACCATCACAGAAAATTCAGGCGCAGCAGGGGTTGAATGTGGTCGCGCCACTCCGCTGCAACGCCGGCTCTGTCTGCATAGTCGGGCCAGCGCCGGGCCACTGACGTCACCTCATCAATGATGTCTTCGGCACGCCCCCGTTTCAGGGTTGCCAGTCTGGCGCAGGTCTTGAAGTCCAGCAGCGTGAAGTGGTCCTGTTTGCCGTTGAGCCGCATCTGGTGACGCGAGGTCCAGTCACCATCGGGATTATAGGAGAAGGTCAGATCAAAGGCAGGCGACAACGACCATTGCCCCTGCCGGTCCATCAGAAACGCAATGTTTTTGGTATGGTCATCATGATTACGCATGATGATATTGAACACCATGCGGCGAAACTGTTGCTCGATCTCGGGGCCCGGCAGACCCAGCTGCCGCATGACCTGCAGGGCCTGCTCGTAGCTGTAGGCGCCCGCAGCATTGTAGTCAAAATGCGCCAGCGCGCACAGCGACTGCATGTGCAGCTTGTCACCGGCATCGGTACGATCAAAGCGCCGGGTCATGAAGTGATGCCGCCCACCTTCACTTAACAAACGGCTGTCAGACATGATGATGCCGGCATCGCGCGCCATCAGATAATAGGCATACTCTATCAGGCCATACCCCTGCGGGTCGTGGGCCAGTTCCTTGTCGCGGTTGGCGGCGACGCCGTCAAATTTCAGCAGCCAGTGCTGGTAGCCGGCATCCACGTCCAGCTGGCCTGAACGCACGTCGCCGGTCTGCGGGTGCCAGGCAATCACCGCCTTGGCCCGCGCGCCGCCGGCTGAGGTGCCCACCCGCAGAATGTCACGCAGACCCACCGGATCGTCCTGGCGCAATTTTGCGCTGAAGCCCTGGCGCTGGGCCAGTACCTGCGAGGCCAGATCAACCAGTTGTGCAACATCGATCGCTTGCGAATGGCTGGCGCGCGGGCCGGCAACTGGCGCGAACTCCAGCGCTCCCATGGCGCGACGCCCCACATAACACAGGCGCTCCACCGCATTGAAGCTGTCCGGCGTACGCCCCTGGCCGGCAAGCCAGGCATCAATCAGTGCATGACCAAAGCGATCCGGCAACGCATCAGCCACCAAGCCGGGCAAACCATGATAGGTGTGGGGTGGCAGCCCCGGAAAACGAAACACCTGCTTGCGCGCGCCCGGCAGCGGCATGGTCAGCGGGGCAACTTCGATACCGCTCTGCGCAAAGGCTTCGTCGTATTCAAAACTGGCGACCGCTGAACGCTCATCCAGCGCCACAGCACCGATCGTGCTACCCCACAGCTTGACCTGCGCCAGGTTTGTCATTTGCGCTCATCCCCCCACACCCAGCGTGGGCCCGGGGGCGTATCATCCTGGCCATCCTCTTGTGTCGCTTTCTGTCGACGGGGCTGCTGACCGGAGGCACTGGCAGAGCGCCGGACTCGCTGCGGCAACTTGCGCTGATGGCGCAAAAGCTCCATGGGACGGGGCACCGGCGGAGGAATCGCAGCCTCCAGCGCTGACAACATATCCAGCGCCCGCAGCACCCTGATCAGGTTCGGCAACTGCGAGGCGGCGCCTGCTTCCATGCGCTCCAGCGTACTTTTGGAAATGCCGGCTTTTTCCGCCAGGGCCTGCTGGGTCAGCCCGGCATCAATACGATAACGGCTCAGACGCTGACCCAGCTCAGCGAGAATGGCATCGTCAGACAAGGCAGGATTAATCGACAAGGCAGAACCATCCATACTATATCTCTTTATATATGACGACATATGGCGTTATAAAGGTATATATCGTCGAGTATAAAGAATTAACGAACTTTACATAATTCTTTATATTCGCCGATTTAAGTCAAATATTGTACTTAATTCTTAATATATCAGGATTTAAATCCGGTAGTCTATGACCGCGGCTCGTGTCCCAATATCTATCAAAATATTTTGATATAGATGTCAAAGCTGCTATAGTTCGCGCCCTATGAGCGCCCATCTGCAAAGCATCGACATCAGCACCCCTCAGGCCATTGGTGGCAGCACCGATGAACTGGCCCGTGTCTTCAAAGCCCTGGCGGACCCGCTGCGGCTGGATATTCTGCGCCTGTTACGCGCCGAGTCGTTTGGTGTACTGGAACTGTGCCGCATCGTCGATGTGCGCCAGTCCGCGCTGAGCCACCACCTGAAGATACTGGCCCAGGCCGGGCTGGTGTCCACCCGCCGCGAGGGCAACAGTATTTTCTATCGCCGGGCGCTGCTGCTGAGCGACGATCCGCTGCTCGCCATCAAACAGTCAGCCTTTTCGGCGCTGGATCAGCTGCCCTTGCGCGCTGAACTGGCCAGTGGCATTCAGCAGATCCATGACGAACGCTCCGAACAATCGCTGCTGTTCTTCGAGCGCCACGCCGAACGTTTCCTGGAAAAGCAGGAACTGGTTGCTGAGTACGTCCACTACCGCGATACCCTGCAAGACCTGCTTGACGGCCTCAAACTGCCAGCGCAAGCACGGGTACTCGAAGTAGGCCCCGGCGAGAGCCCCCTGCTCAGCGAACTGACAAGCCGGTTCCAGCACCTGACCGCGTTGGACAACTCCATGGAGATGCTCAATCGCGCCCGCAACGCCCTGGCGCAGCGGCGCGACCAGGCAGATTCGGCCCAGCCGGTGACCTTTATTCATGGCGATACCCGGGCCACGCTGGCGCAAGGGCTGCGCTTTGATCTGCTGATTTACAACATGGTGCTGCACCATATCCCGTCACCACGGGAAACGTTTCAGGATTGCGCGCAATTGCTGAATGACAACGGCACATTGTTGCTGATTGACCTGAGCCACCACGATCAGGATTGGGTACGCGAATCCTGCGGCGATCTGTGGCTCGGCTTTACCGAACAGGATCTGGATGCCTGGGCGGAGGAAGCCGGACTCGACTGCGGGCAACGTGTCTACCTGGGGCTGCGCAACGGCTTCCAGGTACAGATGCGAATATTTACCCGAAGCCATTAATCGACTGACCTTAACTGCAACAACTGACATCAGAAATAAAGGACCTTAAGCATGACAACTAGCTTATTCACCTCCGAGTCCGTGTCCGAAGGACATCCGGATAAAATCGCCGACCAGATCTCCGACGCGGTGCTTGATGCGCTGCTCAAACAGGATCCGGCCGCCCGGGTTGCCTGCGAAACCATGATCAAGACCGGTATGGTTATCGTCGCTGGCGAAGTCACCACTGAAGCTTACGTCGATCTCGAAGATATCGCCCGCCAGGTGGTCATCGACATTGGTTACGACCATTCCGATAAAGGCTTTGACGGCCACTCCTGCGCAGTACTCAATGCCATCGGCAAACAGTCGCCGGACATCGCCATGGGCGTCGATGAAACCCAGGAGCACGAACAGGGTGCCGGCGACCAGGGCCTGATGTTTGGTTATGCCAGCAACGAAACTGACGTGCTGATGCCTGCGCCGGTGACCTACTCACACCGACTGGTCAAACGTCAGGCCGAAGTGCGCAAGAACGGCACACTGCCCTGGCTGCGCCCCGATGCAAAAAGCCAGATCACCTTCCGCTACCAGGATGGCAAACCGGTCGGTATCGATGCCGTCGTGCTGTCAACGCAGCACAATCCGGAGATCGGTCAAAAGGCGCTGCAGGAAGCGATCATGGAGGAGGTCATCAAGCACGTGCTGCCAGCTGAGTGGCTGGACGCCAACACCAAGTATTTCATCAACCCGACCGGGCGTTTTGTGATAGGTGGCCCCTTTGGTGATTGCGGCCTGACCGGGCGCAAGATCATCGTCGACACCTACGGCGGCATGGCCCGTCACGGCGGTGGCGCGTTCTCTGGCAAGGATCCATCGAAGGTGGATCGCTCGGCAGCCTACGCTGCGCGTTACGTCGCCAAGAACCTGGTGGCTGCCGGCATCGCCGACCGCTGCGAAATTCAGGTGTCCTATGCTATCGGTGTGGCCGAACCAACCTCGATCAGCGTAGAAACATTTGGCACCGGAAAAATCAGCCACCAGCGCATCGTTGAACTGATCCGCGAGCACTTTGAGCTGCGCCCGAAAGGCCTGATCAAAATGCTGGACCTGATTCGCCCGATCTACTTCCCGACGGCCGCTTACGGCCATTTTGGCCGCGAAGAAGCTGCCTTCACCTGGGAAAAGACCGACAAGGCTGACGCGCTGCGTGATGCAGCCGGCCTGTAACCAAATTCATTCGTTCAAGGATTATTTATGAGCACCACTGATTACAAAGTTGCCGATATCAACCTGGCCGAATACGGCCGCAAAGAAGTTGTCCTGGCACAGGCAGAAATGCCTGCGCTGATGGCGCTGCGCGAACGGTACAAGGCCGAGCAGCCATTGGCAGGCGCCAAAATCATCGGCTGTATCCACATGACCATTCAGACAGCCGTGCTGATCGAGACGCTGATCGAGCTGGGCGCGGAAGTACGCTGGTCGTCATGCAACATCTTCTCCACCCAGGATCATGCCGCTGCCTATATTGCTGCCAAAGGCATTGCCGTATACGCCTGGAAGGGTCAGACCGTAGAAGAAGGCGACTGGTGTATCGAGCAGACCATTCTGAAAGATGGCCAGCCCTGGGATGCCAATATGCTGCTGGACGACGGCGGCGACCTGACCGGCATGGTCCATAACAAGTATCCGGCGATGCTGGACCGGATTCATGGCATCACCGAAGAAACCACCACCGGCGTTCACCGCCTGCTGGAGATGCTGGAAGAGGGTTCACTGAAAGTGCCGGCGATCAACGTCAATGACTCTGTCACCAAATCCAAGAACGACAACAAGTACGGCTGTCGTCATAGCCTGAACGATGCCATCAAGCGCGGCACCGACATGCTGCTGTCCGGCAAAAAAGCCCTGGTCGTTGGTTACGGTGACGTCGGCAAAGGCTCAGCGCAGAGCCTGCGTCAGGAAGGCATGATCGTCAAGATCAGCGAGATCGACCCGATTTGCGCCATGCAGGCCTGCATGGACGGTTTCGAAATCGTGTCACCTTACAAGGACGGTAACAACACCGGTCGCCTGGAAGATATCGATACCGCGCTGCTGGGCAATACCGACCTGATCGTTACCACTACTGGCAACATCGATGTCTGTGACAAGAATATGTTGCAGTCGGTCAAAAATGGCGCCGTGATCTGCAATATTGGTCACTTCGACAATGAGATTGATACCGCCTTTATGCGCAAGAACTGGAAGTGGGTTGAGGTCAAGCCGCAGGTTCATCAGGTATTCCGTGGCGATCCGGAAACGAACCCGGAGAACTATCTGATCCTGCTGTCTGAGGGTCGTCTGGTCAACCTGGGTAACGCAACGGGTCACCCGTCACGCATTATGGATGGCTCATTTGCCAACCAGGTGATTGCCCAGATCCACATGTTCAAGCAGGCTTTTGCATCACGCTCTGCGGATGAGAAAGCGCAGATGCTGCGCGTTGAAGTACTGCCCAAGAAGCTGGACGAGGAAGTAGCCGCACTGATGGTCGGTGGTTTTGGCGGCGTGCTGACCAAACTCACTGCTGGCCAGGCCAAGTACATTGGTGTCAAGGCGGAAGGTCCGTTCAAGCCCGAGTCGTACAAGTACTGATCTTGTCGGACCCGTTGCCGCAGGCTGTCACATTGTCAGCCTGCGGCTTTTGAAGAGAGAACATATATGGATATCGTCAATACCGACGCACGTTTCAGCTTTGAATTTTTCCCGCCCCGTACAGATGTGGGCGTGGAAAAACTCAAGGTTGTGCACGAAGAGCTTGCAGCGCTGCGGCCGGATTTCTTTTCTGTGACCTATGGCGCTGGCGGTTCCACCAAGGACGGCACGCGACAGACCGTCACACGTATCAAGCAGGCGGGATCTGACGTGGCCCCGCACCTGTCTTTTGGTGGCTCAAGCCGGGAAGAAATCGGGGCCTTGCTGAAGGACTACCAGGCCATGGGTATCAGCCGACTGGTGGCGCTGCGCGGCGACATTCCTTCCGGCACAGGCACTGCGTCGCAGTATTATTATGCCAATGAACTGATTGAATTTGTGCGTGAAACCACAGGCGACCATTTCCATATTGAAGTGGCCTGTTACCCGGAGATTCACCCGCAGTCGGACAGTTACGACACCGATATCGACTTTTTCAAACGCAAGGTGGAGGCAGGTGCCAACAGTGCCATCACCCAGTATTTTTATAACCAGGATGCGTATTTCTATTTTCTGGACAGCTGTGCCAAAGCGGGTATCGACATCCCGATTGTGCCCGGCATCATGCCGATCACCAACTTCACCAACCTGCAGCGTTTCAGCAACAGTTGCGGCGCTGAAATTCCGCGCTGGGTTCGGCAGCGGCTGCAGGCCTACGGTGATGACAGCGCCAGCATTCGCGAGTTTGGTATCGACATGGTCCAGAGCCTGTGTGAGGACCTGATCGCCGGCGGCGCGCCGGGCCTGCATTTTTACAGCATGAATCAGACCGAGCCAGTGCGACAGATCTGGCAGGGGCTGAACCTGCGTTAACACGGACTTTTGCAGGAGATCATATGCGCCTGTCCCGATTTTATACGGATCACGCTTTGGTGGCTGACACTGATGTTGTGTTGCACGGTGATCAGGCGCATTACCTGGGTAAGGTGCTGCGCGTAAAACCCGGGCAACAGTGTCTCCTGTTTAATGCCGGGGCCGGCGAGTTTCTCGCCGAAGTCATAGAAGTCAGTAAACGGGACGTCCGGCTCCGCCTGCTGGAACCGCGAGATTACACACCAGATTCCCCACTGGCGGTACACCTGGGTCTGGGTCTGTCACGTGGCGAGCGCATGGATTACGCAATCCAGAAGGCGACGGAGTTGGGTGTCAGCGAAATTACACCGTTGTTCACCGAGTTCAGTGAAGTGAAGCTCAGTAATGAGCGCGCCGATAAACGCGCCGCGCATTGGCAAAAAGTAGCTGTCAGCGCCAGCGAGCAATGCGGTCGATGCAGCGTACCGGTCATTAACAATCCGATAGCACTGGCAGAATGGGTCGCGGCTGTGCCGGCAGGGCAGGGCTATCTTTTGGATCACACCGGATCGGCTGGATTTAGCGGTAGCCCGCCGGATGCAGTCTGCCTGCTGGTGGGTCCCGAAGGCGGCACCAGCGATGCAGAAAAAGCGCTGTCGGTTGCTGCCGGCTTCACCACCATCAGGCTCGGGCCCAGGGTCCTACGTACCGAAACCGCACCCGTTGTTGCCCTTACTGCCCTGCAGCTGCAGTGGGGTGACCTTTAAAGGGCCGGATATTTTTCAACTCATCTGCCAGGGCGTCTTCGACGATTTCGGTATCGTAGGCCGCTTGTACGCGTAACCAATATCCATTCGACAATCCGAAGTAGCGGCATAGTCGCAGGTCTGTGTCGGCGGTTATACCTCGATTGCCCGCAACGATCTGTCCTATCCGTTGCGCCGGAACACCGATTTCTTTTGCCAGGCGATACTGCGAAATTCCCATCGGATCAAGGAACTCTTCTTTCAGTAACTCGCCAGGCGTCACCGCTTCAATATTACGCATGAGTTACCTCCTGTTAATGATAGTCAACAATTTCAACATCCTCGGCTCCCGCAGTAGTCCAGCGAAAACAGATCCTGAATTGCCTGTTGATTCGAATACTGTATTGTCCCCTTTAAACGGGCATAAAAAAAGCCGGACTCAAGGAGCCCGGCTTTTTTGTTGAGAGTAAACTCTCAGGGGAAAGCGTCTTACTTGGTGAATTCCGGATAGGCTTCCAGACCGATCTCTGCCTTGTCGAGACCCATCTCTTCTTCTTCGGCCGTCGGACGCACGCCGATGGTGAGTTTCAGGATGTACCAGACAATCGAAGAGGCGATCATCACGAAGACACCGGTCAGAACCACACCCACCAACTGGCCAAGATAGCTTGGGTCACCCGCTTCATTCGGCGCGATGGCGTTCGTGTAGGAGAATGGGACGATCATCGTGCCCCAGATGCCGCAAACGAGGTGAGCCGGAATAGCGCCGACCACATCATCGATTTTCAGCTTGTCGAGCAGTGGCACGAAGATCACGACCAGGACGCCGCCCACACCACCGATCAGGACCGAAGCCAGCATGCTTGGTGCAAGCGGTTCTGCCGTGATGGACACGAGGCCACCGATAGCACCGTTGAACACCATGGTCGCGTCGACCTTGCCCTTGTAGAGGATGGCAGTCGTGAACATCGCCGCCATCACGCCGCCCGCTGCTGCGAGGTTTGTGTTCGCAAAGATCTGCGACACGGAGTTGATGTCTGCGGCCGTACCGGCTGCCAGTTGGGACGCACCGTTGAAGCCAAACCAACCGAACCACAGGATGAATGCTGTCTCTTATACACATCTGACGCTGCCGACGATCTACTCTGTGTAGA
>CAJXPR010000040.1 GCA_913058135.1 uncultured Gammaproteobacteria bacterium | reverse complement strand
CCCTGTGGCTGCCCACCCTGTTGTCCTGGCTGCTGCCCCGGCTGTTGACCGGCCTGCTGCCCGCGTTGTCCTGCAGCCTGTTCGCCAGGCTGTCTGCCGTTCTGTTGGGCATTATCCAGTTGCTGTGTGAGTTGTTGCGCCAGTGACTGAGAGCGCGACAGACGTTCACGCAGTTCGGCAATCGACTCTTCACCCTGACCGCCGTTTGCGCGCGCATCAATTTCCTGTTGCAACGATTCCAGCTGCTCGCGCAGTGCGCTGGCATCGGCTGCGGCCTGCATCAGGGCTTCGGTGCCGGTTTCACCTTCTGGCTGACTGCCGGGATTCAACGCCTGCAGGTTCTGTCCAAATTCGCCCAATGCATCTGCGATTTCCTGCTCGATATCGACCGCCAGATTAACCATGCCGTTGCGCAGTACCCGATTGCTGGTGTCCATCTGTTCGCGCAACGGCCGCACGGCACGGCTGGCCTGCTGTGCCTGTGACAACATCCGCTGCTCATCGTTACCGGCGCGCGCGATCACCGCCCTCAGCATGCGCTCCAGCTCTTCCAGCTCCTGACGATTGCGTTGTTGCTGATTTAACAGTGCCTGCACCTCTTCGTTGTCGGCCACGGCATCGCGGGACTGTCCGACGCCCTGCTCCCGACTCAGTTGCGCCAGTGACTGTTGCAGTTGCCGCTGTTGTTCGATCAATTGCTGTCCACGCTCCGACAGATTCTGCGCCAGCTGGTTGGCCGAGTTTCCGGGCTGTTGTTGCATTTGGCGCTGCTGCTCACGCAGACTCTCCAGCGCTCGCTGGCTGCGGGCTGCAGCCTGCGCCGGCGTATCTGCCTGGGCCGCTTCCTGCATCTGCTGCAATGCCTGTTGCATGCGGCTTTCCTGCTGCGCACCGGCCTGGCCCTGCTGACCCTGTTGTCCTCCTTGCTGGCTCTGCGGCTGGCTCTGTTGCTGGCCGCGCGACATGCGCTGATCAAGCTGTGCCAGCTCGTTGCTCAGTTGTTCCTGTTCCCGACGCAGCCGCTCCAGCTCACGTCGACGCTGCTCCTCGGTCATGTCATCCATGCGCCGCGACAGATTGCGCTGCGCGCGGGTCAGGCTTTCCTGGCGCTGCGCCAACTCTTCCAGGCGGCTGGCCTCTTCACTGTTGTTCTGACCACTGCTGGCCTGACGGGGGGTTTCATAACGATTTTCGTTCTGCCCCATTTCCATATCAAACAGTTCCTGCAAATCCTCGCGCTCCTGCTGGGCGCCACCGCCACCGCCGCCACCGGCCGTGCGCTGGAAGTTGACGTCGGTGCGGTTGATCTCGGCCTCGGCCCGCAAGACCAGTTGCAGGGCCTGTTGTTCGGGCACCATGGCGCTGGTCAGGGCGGCCTCATCCAGTTCGGTTGCCGCCAGCTCCATCTGTTCGATTGCGTTTTGCAGGAAGGTCACCGCGTTGGCGTAGGTGTCATCCGCGAAATCGATTCGCTCCGCCAATCGGTCAATGGACATGCCGGCCCGCTCTACCGCATCGCGCTGCGACTCGGCTATTACGGCAACATCGTCAGCAAACTGCTGCGGCTCCAGGTCCATCTGGTTTTGGCGAAGGCGCCAGGTCGCCGAAATAATGTCCTTCTGCAGGGTCACCAGCGCGCTGCTGTCGCCACCACCGCCGCCACCGCCGCCCTGTTGACCGCCACCACTGGCGCGGCGGAACTCCTGATCGGTCGGCACCACCTGCAGAAAGTAGATGTCCGACACCACTGACTGAGCGCCGCTCAGATCATTGTTGTCGGCCAGCGTCATGTAGTAGCTGATGAAGTCACCCGGTTGCACAGACAGATCTTCCATGAAAATCATCTGATTGCCGGCGATGCTGCGAGTCTGTTCCGCGGGCAGAAAATCGACAGCAACTTCCTCGCGACCCACAACACTGTAGTGCAGAGTGAATTCGCTCAACCCATAGTCATCACTGGCCTCCACTTCCAGCACCACCTCTTCCAGTGGCATCACGTCCTGGTCCCGGCCGGGACTGTGCAGGGCGAGTTCAGGCGGCTGATCTTCAATTGCACGAATATAGAACACGTCCGGATCTTCGGTTTCCAGGTTGTCAAAATCCGTGGCCAGGATTCGGTAAGTGGTGTCTGAGGCGACCGTAAAAGAGGCACTGCCACTCAAGCCATCAACATCGACAGCCTGTGTTGTATCGTCATCGAACACGATCTGTGCCTGCTGCACGGCCTTGTTGAATGCCATGCTGAGCGTGACCTGTGTGCCTTCAGGCACCACCATGTCCCCGGCATCTTCTTCGTCGTAGTTGTCCAGACCCGTGTATTCGGGGAAGGCATATGCCACGTCAATCTGCTCGGCACGGGGCAGATCGTAAAGGCTGATGCGATACTGGCGACTGCGCTGCTCGCCATCCTGCTCAACACTGACATAGTATTCGGTATCTTCTTCGACGGCGGGCATGTAGTAGCTGAAGGCAGCGCCATCGCTGCCGCTGCCATCGCGGCGCATGGAGACGTCATACCAGTTCAATTGATCGGTCTGCATGCGCAAGCTGACATCGTCAGGCGAAGCGTTTTCGATACGCACAATAATTGTCGCGTCGCGTCCTCGCTGCATGCGGATATCACCCGGCTCGACAACAATGTTCATCTCTGCCGGCGGCTGCGCGTCCTCCGCGATCGGCTGCATAACAACGGTGTCGCCACCACGGAACGGCCACAGAATTTGCCCGCCGGCACGCAACAGGGCATCGGAGCTGACAAACGCGATGAGGGTGACCAGGGCCACGGCACCCGCGGTAGCCAGTGACATCAATGGCAGGCGGACATCGGATACCTGCGCCAACTGCTGCTGTTGTGCCTCAAGATGGAGATCGGCGTCGGTCCACAACTGACGCACAAACTGGGCTGACACGCCCGCCTCGGCGGCCGATTTTTCATCGCTGGAGAATTCCAGTGAGGTCAGCAGGCGCTGCTCCAGGTCCGGCATCCGGGATTCAACAAATCGTGCCAGTTGCCGGTCATCGGCTCGCAGGCGACGCAGCGCCGTTGCATACCGCCATACCAGCATCCCGGCTGTCGCGCCAAAACAGATAAAAAGCAGAATTTGCAGAATGGGTGAAGCGGGCAACCAGAGGCTGACCACACTGAGCGTCAGCACTAGCACTGCCACGCCAATCAGCATCAGACTGGTCTGGTGCAATACGCTGAGCAGACGTCGGCGCCGGCGCACTGAAGCCAAGGCCGTACGCAGTTTTTCGATTGTGGTTTTTTCCAGCTTGGACAACGACATAGGCGGCTCTGCTGTTCGTGTATGAGTCAACGATAGCGCATGCAGTCGCTCACTCCGTGAGCATTCCCTGGCTGTTGTTCTGATATCGCCTGTGACCTAACTATCCCATTAAGCGACCGGATAACGCAAGCAAATCTGTCCGCACCCGCACTCCGCCTGACGCTCGGCGGCGCACTGTCTACCAGCCCCTCACGGCAGTTTCAAAGCTCCTTCAAACGGCTGATAATAATCAGAATTTTCCGGAAAGACATGAATATCCGCGCAGCGCATGTCAGCGCACAGCCTGGTGACGGAGTTGTAATGCGCGATACTTTGCAGGGTGTGCGACGTGGGTGTCGGCAAGCGAATGGTGCCTGCCTCGTGCAGCGCCAGTGCCATTCGCGGTGTCAACCACTGGTAATCCAGTATCTCGTCGTCATCCACCACAATATCGACCTGTGTATGCAAAGGGCACAGGAAAAACCAGGTCGCATAGCGCCGCGGCAAGCCCAGGGGCGTCGTCCAATGGGCTATATGAATCAGATCCGACGGCACGATCCTGAGCCCGGCCTCCTCATGCGTTTCGCGGATCACCGCATTGATGGCAGCCAGGTAGTCCAGTTTGCGCTGGTCGCCTCCATGCGGAGCACCATCCACGTTTTCCGACGGGTAATCGTCGGGGTCCACTTTGCCGCCCGGGAACACCCAGGCGCCCCCCTCGAAAGTCAGTTTGCTGTTGCGCAGCAACAGCAGGGTTTCAATGTCATTCTCCGCCTCACGCACCAGAACGACTGTGCTTGCGGGTCTGGGGATCATCTGTGCGCCTCTCGTTTTTTTTATTGTTACATGGCTGCTTTCTGGGCAGCACGGATGGTTTTAACGCTGTCACGCTGCTCCAGTAGCGCCAGAAGCTCGCGAATACCCGGCTCGGTACTAAAAACATCCCAATCCAACGCCTTTTTGGTCACCCGCGTGACCAGCCCCACGCTGAACAGAAAATAGAAATCGGCATATGTCATGGTATTACCTGCGATATACGGCGAGTATCGGGCCAGACGTCGTAAGGCGGCAAAGCCCTTCTCCAGCTCTTTACGTACGGACTGCTTTTCTGTATCACTTGCCGGCTTGCCAAAGAATACATCACCGTATAGCCGCCTTGCAGGCAATTCGATGTATAGCTCCAGATAACGGATGAGCTCCCTGACCTTGGCCTTCTCAAAAGCCTGCTCAGGATAAAACGGGGCTCCCTGATCCAGGTCGTGCAGGTAGTCGATGATCACCCCGGTTTCTGTCAGAAACCCCTGTTCAGTTTCCAGACAAGGGACTTTACCCATCGGACTCTGGGACAGGTAGTCTGCTTCCTGCGACGGGCGCACCAGTACTTCTTCAAACGCCATGCCCTTTTCCAGCAGGGTCATCTTCACCATATTGTAGTAGTTGCTGATGGGAAATCCGTACAGTTTCACCATTGCTATGCTCTCCGCTGGTCAGGGGTATTGAGAGGTACCTTCAGTTTGTGTTTTAACACCTTGCCCGAAGGCGCGGTGGGCAGTTGCTCCATGAACAGAATTCTCGACGGACGTTTGTATGCGGTCAGCAGTGGCCGGACAAACGCCTGTAATTCCGCCTCACTCAGATTGCTGCCGGCTGCGCGCTGCACCCAGGCAACAACCTCCTCATTGCCGTCATGCTGCTGGCCGACCACCGCGCACAGCAGGACGCCCGGATGTTTGCAAATAACGCCTTCCACCTCCGGCGGATAGACATTAAATCCGGAGTGGATGATAAGCTCCTTGCTGCGCCCGGCGATGTGGACATTGCCTGCCTCATCCAGTCGCACCAGATCACCGGTGTTCAGATACCCCTCCGCGTCCAGCGCCGAGGCGGTGGCCTGCGGATTACGATAGTACCCCAGCATGATGTTTGGGCCGCGGATATGCAACTCCCCTACCTCGCCCGGCGCTACCGGCTGGCCTTCGGCATTCAGCAGGCGAGCCTCCAGACCAGGCAACAGACGCCCTACGCTGCATGAAGTTAACGGTTCATTGTAACGGACCTGGCATATCGTCGGTCCGCTTTCTGTCATGCCATAGGCATTCAGCAGTGGCATGTTGAACAGTGCCTCGGTTTTTTCCTTGATGGTCGGATCCAGTGGAGCACCGCCACTGTACATGAAGCGCAAAGGCGGCATGTCTTCAGGTCCAAGGCCTGCTGCACGGGCATGATCAACGAGCCTGGCAAACATTGCCGGTACACCGAACACGCCGGTAATGCCATGCGCGTGCATGGTAGCCATGGCTGTTGCCGGTTCAAACCGGTCAGCCAGTATCAGTTCCGCCCCCACATAGACAGAAGCCAGAAATACGGCTGCCAGGCCGAACACATGGGATACCGGGAGTACCAGGTACACGCGGTCACTGGCACGCAACCCTCTCAGCGCACTGCTGACGGCGGCAACGAAAAGCACATTGCGGTGCGTCAGCATGACTCCTTTCGGGTCTCCGGTGGTGCCGGTGGTATAAATAAGGGTAAAAACGCCCGCGTCAACCAGGCTGCTTTCCTCTGCCCTGGCCTGCACCGGCAACCGGCGTACACCGACATCGCCAGCACCCAGTGTCAGCACGGTGGTGTCGGTCGCTCCCGAAAACACCTGCCAGTGCTCCGCGGCAGCAAGGGAATCAAGAAAGTAAAGTACCAGGCGCGGCTCACAATGCAGCCGAATCCGGTCAAGCTCGGCCTCCGCCATGCGGGCATTGACCACGACCGGCCAGGCCGACAGCTCGCTCAGCGCCAGGATAGCCACAAGCAGCGGCACACAGTTTTCATTGACCAGCATAACGCGGTCACCAGCCCTGACGCCGGCCTCACGTAATTGCTGCTCCGCGGCATGCACCGCCTCAGCAAACTGACCATAATTGAGCGACCGACCCAGATGATCGCGCACGGCTGGCGCGCTGGCGTTGCGCACCGCATGTTGCATCAGGGCGTCACTGACACGTGCCGGCAGCCCATCGATCAGCGTCTGCGGCGATTGACCCAACAGCCGATCGTCATTAGATTGCATAGGTTCTCCGAATTCATCCTTGCCAGTGGCCTGCCCATGCCCGACCCACATACACCCGAACATTCAGGTTCGCCCCCCGGTGCTGGACGTCGCATACTGTTACTCAGCGCTTACGACGCCCACAGCCACCGGCAGTGGCGCAGCACCTTGTGCAGTATGTTTCCCGACCACCACTGGACCTGCCTGAGCCTGCCACCGCGCCACTTTGCCTGGCGCGTGCGTGGCAACAGTCTAAGCTGGGCATTTAACCATCGGCAGACGCTGACTGACAACTACGACTTGTTGATCGCGACGTCGCTGGCCGACCTGAGCAGCCTGCGAGGGTTTGTGCCGGAACTGGCGCGTTTGCCGACGCTGGTGTATTTCCATGAGAACCAGTTTGCCTATCCAATCAGACCGTCCCGGCCAGCCAAATCAACCAGCGGGGCGGTGGCGGACATTGAAAAGACCCGACAGAGCAATCTGGTCAATGCCCAGTTGACCAGTCTCTACGCTGCGCTGTGCGCAGACCGGATAGTCTTCAACAGCGACTGGAACCGGCACAGTTTTTTTGCCGGGCTGGATGCACTGCTGAATAAACTGCCGGACGAAGTGCCTGCCGGACTGTCGCAACAATTGCAGGCCAACTCATCAGTACTTGCAGTGCCACTACCCGACCGTCTATATGCCGGCGACTCTTGCATGGACAGCGACACCAGGCGCCCAAACAGTGCCGACAGGATCCTGCAGATTGTCTGGAACCACCGGCACGAATACGACAAAGGACCCACGTTGCTGCTTGCCATTGTCCAGCGACTGGTGGCAAGAGGCCTGCGCTTTCGCCTGCATTTGCTGGGACAGCGGTTTCGCCAGGCGCCCGAAGAGTTTGACCAACTCCGGGCTCTCCTGGCAACGCACTACCGCGATCAGGGTATGGCACCGGGTCTGGATGCCTGGATTGGCTCACGTGACGAGTATGAAACGCTGCTGTCGAAGTCTGACATCGTCCTGTCCACGGCGCAGCATGACTTTCAGGGCCTGTCAATTCTGGAAGGCATGGCCAGGGGCTGCATGCCTCTGGCGCCCGATGCACTGGCCTATCCCGAATATATTGACGAGGCCTTCCTGTACCCGGTTGAAGGCCTGACCATCACGGAGCAGGCCGACGCCGCCTGCGCGAGGATTATCAGCTGGCAGCATCAAGGGCAGAAGCCGGGCAGCAACCGGTCGACCATCGATGTCAGCCGATTCAGCGCCACAGCGATGCAGGCACCGTGGGCAACGCTGCTTGACTCCCTGATCGACAGCTGAAAAGGCTTGTCGCTCCCAGGTCTTCACGCTAAAGTTGCCGCATTACAAAATCAAGACAGATTATATCGAACCAGCCCGGGAGTGCGCATGCAGTTGTCATCTATCAAAAATCTTGTTGTTCTGATTGGCGCGCTGTTGCTGCCATTGACGCTGTCAGCGCAGGATACGGATCAACAGACTGCAAACGGGACCGACAACGAAGCGGCTTTCCAGAGCTGGCTGGCGGAGTTCCGCGAAGATGCGCTGGCGCGGGGCATCAGCGCCGCCACGCTGGACCGCGTATTGCCGGAGATCAGGCAGCAACGCCAGGCCGTGCAGGCTGACCGCAGCCAGGCGGAGTTCGTCAATACCTATGAGCGGTATCTCAGACGAGTCAACATGTCGCGTATTGAAGCCGGCAAGGACCTGATGGAAGAGTACGGCGACATGATCCGCGAAGTCTCCGCAGAGTACGGTGTACAGCATCGTTTTGTGGTAGCCATCCTGGGACTGGAGAGCAATTACGGCAGCTTTCCCATCACCGAACCGCTGTTCAGTGTCATCGCTACACTGGCCTTCGACGGCCGTCGCGGCGAGATGTTCCGTAACGAACTCTACGCCGCGCTGGAAATCGTGGATAAGGGTTATGCGACCCCGGAAATGATGAAAAGCTCCTGGGCAGGCGCGCTGGGGATTGTGCAGTTCACTCCGAGCAGCTTCCTGCGACGTGCAGTGGATCATGATGGCGATGGCCGCATCGATCTGTGGACCATGGGTCCGGACGTAATTGCATCTGTGGCCAACTATCTGAGCTCCACCGGGTGGCGAGACGATCAGACCTGGGGACGCGAGGTGAGCCTGCCGCCGGGCGGTGAACATTCATTGCCGGCCCCACAGAGCGCAGGCATGACGCCAGAGGCGCAATGCCGCTCATTCGAAAGCATGGGCGCTTGGCGCCCGCTGGCCGACTGGCAGCAGCTGGGTGTGCGGCGGGCTGATGGCAGCGATCTGCCCACACGTAATCTGCCGGCGGCGTTGCTGATCGGTGATGAGGGGGACGACAAGGGCTATCTGGTATACCGCAATTTCTGCTCCATCATGCGGTACAACCCGGCCTTCCGTTACGCCCTGTCTGTGTCACTGCTGGCTGATGCGATCGACGATATCCGCGACTGAACATAACTCAAAAGCGATTTTTCCAGACCGTCCTCTGGGTGGTGGGTGGCAGCTTTCGCAGACGCCCGTGAACCCATCCATGGGGGGGCTCGGATGCGACCGTCCAAGGGTCGCATACGCTACTCAAGCTGCCACCCACCACCCAGAGGACTAGTGCTGAATTTCAGCCACATAGGTTTTGCAAAGATTCGTGGAAACGACACTGAAAGGTGAATCCGGCACGAGGGGGCCGGGCCTGGGTAACGTCCCTGAAAAAACGACTGCGAAAGCCGCCACCCGCCCGAAGTACTCGTACAGGACTCAGACGTAATGGGTCGTGCGATGGTTGGAGGAAGTGCTGCACTGAGAGTCTTGCAAGAGCTGGACGGGGTTGGGTATCGTCTGGAGGAGCGTTGACAACCCTCGGATGGTTGTCATCGAGCCCCCCAGGGCAAGTTTTTGCTCCTGCAAAACTTGCATTTCCGCCGTCCATGGCGGTCAGATGGGTTCACGGGCGTCTGCGAAAGCCGCCACCCACCAGCCGGAGGACGTCCAGAAAAGTTCCTGGTTCGTTGGCCGTCAGCCGTTAGCCGTTAGCCGTTAGCCCAATGATCAGGCATCGTCATCGCGGGAAACAATCGGGAACACAATCTCCTGGCCCACCCGCACCCGACTGAAATCCAGCCCAGGGTTATACTGCCGCAGCAACCACAGCGGCACCGAATAACGCTGCCGCGCGATGCTGGCAATATTCTCGTTGGCCGCCAACTCATGACGCGCCAGATCCTGGATTCGATAGTTGCGGAAAAAATTCTCCTGCTGCGCCACATGGAACTGTCGGCGGCGCAGCTCAAACTCGGCCTGGTCGACCTCACTGAAATCCAGGCGCAGCCGCTCCCCAATGATCAGCGGCTGACTGAAGCCCAGCTGGTTCAGGTTGCGCAGTGACTGAGTGGACACATCCAGCCAGTCCGCGAAATGTCCAAGCGTTTCCGAAGCCTGGATTTCAACCGTGCCATTCCCGCCCACTGAATAATCGGACGGGTCAGCAGACAGCGCCCGAATCGCCATTTCATTGCCGGCGCTGACGCTCAGGTCAGGCTCCACAGCCAGGTCATCCGCTGTATCATCCGACACTAGCTGCAGCGCCAGACGGTCCCCATGAATCTGTGCATCGTACTCCGGCGGCCCCACCAGGTCGCCGCCTGAGGCATCGTCCGAGTCCGGCAACACGACCGGCTCATCGATCCGGTTCTGATCAACTGCTGAATTATAGGCAACAGTAACCAGCTGCGGTTCCTCCCCAGTGGGTATGCGTAGCGCCTGGCCAGCGTAAATACGATGCGGATCCGAGATGCCGTTAAGCCGCAGAATATCGCTTTCGTCAACACCCAGACGCGCGGCAATTCGCGACACTGTATCTCCCGACCTGACGCTGTATGTTCCACCTGCCGCCGCTACCGCCGGCAGCACCTCGGGCGCTGATGCCGATGCCGGCCCGGAGGCCAGGGTCTGGGTTGCCATGTTGGTGTCATGGGGTAGCAGCAAGGTCTGACCGATCTGGATCCGGTGCTGATTGTCCAGCTGATTCAGCGCTACCAGCTGGTTGACTGATGTATCAAAACGCCCGGCAATGGCCGAGAGGCTGTCCCCGCGCTGCACCACGTAATTCACATCCGGGGTCTGATAGGCGTACATTTGTTCTGCCGGGATACGGCCCATCAGGGCAGCCAGCGGTGCATCAATTGAATCCCGTTGAATTTTCACGGTATAGCCACGCGGAATGCGTTTACCGCCCTGCCATACTACCGGTCGCAGGGCCGGGTTGTCGAAACGCAACTGATCAAGCGTTACACCCAGCGTGGCGGCGAGCGTGTCTGCTTCTATATAGGCATCCAGTTCAAATTCGTCATATTCCGGTGCGGCATCCAGATGCAGCACGCCAAACAGGGCCTGTGCCCGGCGCTCTACATCCAGCACAGCCAGAAACTGGGGATAAAAATTGCGTGAGGCAAAACCAAATGCGCGACCATTGTAATTGGCGATAATATCTTCGATCTGATCACTGCCCACTTCACGCACCGCCCGCGCCAGACCACCAGCGCCATGGTTGTAGGCAGTCAGGGCCAATGGCCACTGGCCGAGAAGGTTGTAATTGTATTCAAGCAGGCTCATCGCCGCGTGGGTGGCGACATAAGGGTCCATGCGTTCATCCACGACATTGTCGATACGCATGAAGCGCTGTCCGGTAGCACGAATAAACTGCCACATGCCAGCAGCGTTGGCGTGAGAGTAAGCACCGGGATGAAACGATGATTCGACGTGCGGCAATGCGCCCAGTTCAACCGGCAAGCCCCTTTCGGTGGCGACGCGGGTGATGTGTTCGCGATAGGCCCCTGAGCGGATCAGCCCCTCTACAAAGCGGTCTGACTGACCGAGCTGAAAGCGTACATTATTGGCAGCCTCGGCCAGTTGGGCATTGGTCACGCCATCGGGCCAGGCGTCCAGCGTCTGCTGCTGGGTCAATGTCAGATCCGTCCGTTTACCGGTCGCCAGCACCTGCAGGTCTTCAATGATCCTGCTACGGAACTGCTCTATTTCACGTCGGTTGTAGTCGACCTTGCGATACACCACGGCCAGGTTGCGGGCATCGTGCAGGAAGCCGCTGTCCGTATCGACCTCCGTGTACACACGGGTCCAGAAGCGGATGGCCGGCTCCAGTTCTGCCGGCCTGGGCAACGCACCCGATTGAGCATGGACTGACCCTGACACCAGCGTCAGCAGTCCCAGAAAACAGCTGAATGTAATACGGAGCAGGCTTGTTTTTATCATCAGCATAATGCGCAAGACTCTCAACACGATCGATCGATGGGAGGAATTGGTCAACTGTTGGTCAAAAAAAGCATCCATTGCTGCGTTCTGCCGGGTGGCCAGTTACACAATTCCCACGATCTTGCCCGCGCCGACGCAAGCTGTCAACTCTGGCCAGCGTTCGAAAATATTTGCCATGGGCGCTCTGAGAGGGACTCTGGGCCGCAAATAGCTCGATAAATCAAAGCGACAATCTGATACTGACGACCGTGTGCGCCTGCTGCGCGTCGAAGCTTGAGAAAGCAGGATTCTCTGCATTCTGGGAGAAAATGTTGGACGTCGCCAGCATCTCCACATGGGGATTGATTTGCCATGCAAGCTCGACATCCAGCTCGAACCTGTCAATGACCACTGGCGTATTCTGGAGTTCGGTTCTGTTGTAGCTGGGCCCCATTCTCAGGTAGAGGCTCGACGACAGCGACCAGGCGCCGCCCAGAAACACGTTCTCTTCGAAAATACCGCCTGAATTCGGGATATTGGTTTCATGGAACCGTCTGTCTGCCGAGATCACCAGTGCCAAGGTGTCACTGGCAGCATAGTTCAATCTGCCGCTACCGACCCAGGCATTTTCAATATCAGGTATCGCCGCACTCCTGAAGCGCTGTGTAAACCGGAAAATGTCCACATCACCGGAGAATCTGCCGACCTGATACTCGACGCCAACGCCATAGCGGTCCTCGTCAGAATTGCGTTCCGCCAGCACCGGATTGGAATTTGATTCGTAGCGCACTGCCTGTGTCCCACCAAACACAAAGCCCCGGCCCCAGCCAAAATAACGGCCAGCAAGAGCAATATAGTCTCGCTCCGATCGGTTCAATGCGTCATTTTGTGGCCCGGACGACGTCTCCGAGTCGATCTGGTCGTTACGACCCATGATGTTGGCAAAATAGCGCGAATTATCGATCTCGAAGATGGCTTCAATACGCTGGACCTGTTCATGACCACTGGTGAAACTGTTGAGCTGGTCGGCCTGTGTTTTGCCCAAAATGTCTTCTTCATTGATAAGCAACAAGCGTAGATTGGTGATCTCGGAGGTAACAAATCGGCCGAAAACTGTGGCAGTGGTCGCATCCAGGTCCATGTCCTGATATGCATCGTCCTGAAAATCCTGCGAATAGTGCTCAAGCGTGCCAATAATCAGGTGGCGCTCGCCGGCTGCCGTCAACGTGCTGGACAGTGCCAGTTGCATCGCTTCCGATTCCAGGTGGCTTGAATCCCGATAGACATTGTTGGTCGTCATCAAACCGGCCGTCACATCTGCATCAAGGTGCAGTGACCCCAGCATCGTGCCGTCCGGCTGCGGAAAACCGTCCGGGAGGGGAATATCCTGGAAATGAGCATTTTGCGCACTGACACTCTGTCCGAAACACACCATAAACGGCACGAATACAGCTATTAAGGATGCTCTCATGAAGTAAAGGCCTCTCGGGTATGCTCGGGCAAGGGAATTAGTAAAGAGGATCAGCGTGCAAATAAAAAGCGCCGAATCAGGCGCTTTTTTTGGCTGGAGCCGGAGATGAGACCAGCAGCACCAGTGCCACAATAATGGGGGACACGATCAGCGAAAAGGTAAATACCCCGGAAAACCCGATCGAACGATTCCGCCCGAGAAAACCGACAATGGCGCTCACACAGACGTAGACTATCAGTAAAAGCGGGTCAAATATCACTTTCCACACTCCTTGCAAGCACTCGTTCAGACAGCAAACTGCCCAGCACAATGTGCAGGGCAGTTTTTCTCAGGCAGTTTCGGGAATACGGCTGTCAGTGCCCCGGGACGCCTCGCGCATGCTGCCGTGCCAGGGGCAGGCCAGATCAGGCCTTGGCCGTCTTGGCGGCAAACTCGTTCTTCAGGTCATCTTTCACTTTATCGACATCAAAATTTGCCAGTGTGCCGCCGCCTTCGAAGTGATTGACAAACACTTTACCGATCGCATAAGTCGCAGCTGCACCCAGCGCGCCCATGCTCACGCCACCGGCGAAAGAACCAAGACCCGGAATGATCTTGACGGTAGTGAATGCAAAAGGCGCTGCCAGGCCAGCAGTGGTCAGTGTGCCCAGCAAGGTCGCCACGGTGGTCTTGATAGCTTCCTGTTTGACGGTTTTACCGTATAGATGGGTCAGATCGCTGACCATTTTTACCTGAACGGCAGCAAGCCCCGCCAGGTCAACGTACGGTACAGGTATAAAGCCCGCCGCTGCGCTCCATTTGCATTTGTTGGCAATGATTGCAGATGCCTTTTCCAGACGCTCTGCTTTCTCAGCCATCTGAGCTTCAGTCTCGTTTTCGATCTCGGTCTTGGTAGCCACGTTACACTCCTTTTTTTTAATAAGCCGCTGGTTAGCTGTGAATTGGGTAACCGCACACTACCTCACGGGCGCTTATGTCGATTATTGGCGCAGGCCGGAATGGTAAGCCAGCATCTATTATTCCTTTTTGCACCAAGCGCCGGTCAAGTATGCTGAATTTAAACCCTGGATTCAAGTTCTTTCTCTACATGCGCAGGGTCTCTGCCACCTGCAGTGTTTTGAATGAATTCTGCGATCAGCGCAGTGCTTTTGACCGGGTTATCCAGCATCACCGCGTGACCAGCTCTGGGTACCACCGACAACCGGCCACGTTCACCGAGCACCTGCAACATCTTCAATGCCAGCGCTTGCTCCAGGATAGACGAGGCCTGTCCACGAACGATGTGAACCGGACGCTTCAACACACCCAGTGCTTTCCACAATTGCACACTCAGCTCCCCTTTCTTTTTGTCAATACGGCGAAATTCCGGATTCTTGTGCCAGATGCCCGGCGTGAAGGCCGGATCAGTCTTGCTCCTGAGCCGTCCCTGCTCAACACGCAAACCGAAACAGGCAATACGTGCCAGTGCCTCGGTGTCCGCCATCATGTATATCCGCGCCAGGCAATCCAGATAAGACTGCACACCTGGATGGTAGGCGGGCAACTGCATGACATCATTGACCAGACGTTCTCCCGCTTCCGGATTGACCTCGGGTCCGGCATCAACAAGCGTCAGGGAAGCGACCGTGCGGGGCATCGAGGCCAGCGCCAGCAGCGCGATTCTGGCCCCCAGGGAATGACCCACAACATGCACCCTGGCACCGTGCCAACTTGCCAGAAAGTCCTGCAGATCTTCGGCCAGCTGCCAGTGTGAATACTTTCGCTCCGGGTCCCAGTCCGAATCCCCATGCCCACGCAAATCCAGCGCGATCACGTGGTGCTCTGCCTGCAACACGCCGGCGAGCCCGTCCCACACATGTGCATCATTGGTAAAACCATGCAACAGAATACAGTAGCTGGTGCTGTCTGTTTGCGCACAGGGGTGCCTGAGATAATGCAGGCGCAGACCATCCCTGGTCCGGAAAAACTGACTTTGCATGCTTTACTCTGTGCCGTAGAGAATGTCGAGGATGCCTTCCAGCATAACCTCATTGACGTCGGAAATATGAATGCTGCCGTCGGGATTGGATTCCGTCAGCAGAGTCCTGTTCAACAGCACGGCCATCGCCCTGCCGGTGCCAATGACATCATTGGGGTTGCGATAATGATATTGCCATGACGCATCGTAGCCAACTATCTGTCCTCTGTGCCCGAACACCTGCAGACCCAGATCCTGAACAACGCCCTGCAGCATATTGATGCTCTCGCCGAAGGCGCCCTGCACTTCAAACGGTTCTCGCATCAAGGCCTGGGTGGCAGGACTCATTAACGCTCCTTCCATCACGGCATTGGCCCACTTGACCAGATCAGCCGCAGTCGAAATCATTGCCCCGGACCCCATGGTATAGGCGGGATCCGTGTCCGTTCTCTCCACATCAGTGTGAGGAAAGCCGAACAGGTCTGCGACAAATGGCCCCTGGTTGTCAGCCCAGTTGACATACCCTCGCGCGTACGTGCCCTCCAGCTTGAGCTGACCGGGAGATGGCACGACCGTGTCGGTGAGACCCAAAGGTTCAACAAAACGGGTGCGTATTTCATGCTCCCAGCTATTCTGCGTCACCATTTCGGCTATTTCCTGCAGAAGCACGTAGTGCGTGTTCGAGTAATTCCATTTCTTGCCTGGCTCGTTCACCAGGTAGGGGCGGTCAGGCGTGGCATTGTTCCTGGCAAAGGAAGAATTGACGGAAGCACCGATATCGACAAGTTCTCCCGGTGCGTAAACAAAACCCGGCAGACCGATATAACGCACAAACCAGAGATCTGTCATGCTTGGCGAAACATCCATGGTGACGCCGAATGCACGCTCGAAATCCGGGAATTCGTTGGTAAAACTGAAAATGCCTGCCGTATGATTGAGCAGCATCTTGATAGTGGTCACATCTCCGTTAGGGAATTTACCAGGGAAAAATTCCGACAGCTTCTGGTCAAGACGTAATTTACCCTCATCTACCAGCTGCATGATCAGCATACCGGTAAAGGACTTGGTGGCACTGCCGATTCTGAATTTGTGGTCCGGCGTCAGCGCCTCGCCTGTCTTTGTATCAGCCACACCGGCTGCAGTGTGCCAGATCTCTCCGTTTGGCAGTTCAATCGAAAGGGCAACACCGGGAATGGACTTTTGCTGCAAACGCGCCTGCATGTAGCTCTGGATTTCCAGCTTCTGAAAATTGATTTCCGCAGCGTCCGTCGTATAGCTAACGGCATCGGGACTCACACCTTTGGCCGCTGTCGCAAGCGCCGAATACTGACTGCTGAAACTACCCGAGGCAAGATTTATTGCGGCCAGTGGATCAGCAAGTGCCTGCTTGGTCGAGGAGGTAAGCTGGATACCGTTAACACTGTTGTTGTCCGCGTCCAACAGACCCAGTACCTGTAATGAGCGCAGGTAGGCCGTGTCGCTTTCGCCCTGTGCAAACAGAGAGGCATAGGCTCTGTTTGCCGACGCCGTCACAGAAACTGCATTGCCCAGTGCCAGTTTGCCTATACTGAACGCAACAGGGCTGCCTTCGACACCGTAGAATCTGCCCTGGGAATCCGTCACGCCTGTTCTGGTGCCGGATACATAATCAAGTCCGGCCACAGGCACGGACAGCTTGCCCGGGATCACGGGCCAAAGATCTTTCACCTGAAACTGTGGTGCCGACCCCGTAATGGAGAATGTCGTGTCCAGCTCCACCGCATAATACCGACCATTCATTGCAAAGACAGGAATGCTCAGAATATCGCCTGCGAATCGAGCCGCATGATCATAATGACTGTCCGGCGTTCCGGCCGGTCCGATCAATCTGGAGTCAGAGACCTGCATAATTTCAGGGGCTGAGCTGGAAATCAGTTTCAGCGTCACACTGTACAGGTCACCCCCGAACGCCAGTTCCGGCAGTACAATAGTACCGTTGACAAACTCGGGTATCGCCCTGCCATCGACGGTATCCGCGTGAGCGCCACTGGCAGTCAGCGTCGTCCACAATAACGCCAGCGACAATAACAACGACCTGCTATCGAGGAGGCACCACTGCTGCCTGCGATTCACACTTTTTGAAAGAATTTTCATAAACGGCCCTTTCCGTAGCGATGATGGATGATAAATCACGAGCGTGCGAATCTTCGCCGCACCCGTTCCCAGCAAGCCCGCATGGCGCCAGGCTCGAACACGACTGCAGACCATGCTACCTGTATTTCAAGCGCAAAATCCACAACATATAACTCCATTTGCAGCGGCACATCGACCGGGGACGTCGACGCCATTGCCTTGTCGAAGACCCTGCCCGTGAGATTGAACAAATCGTCAACATGCTGACTGCTGGCAAACTCCCCCAGATAATTGAAACTTGCCAGCGCGGGCAATACGTTACGCATCTCCGTTTCCCCTGCCAGGCAGGCAAACACATCCGGCTGCGAACCGGCATCAGGCTGCAAGGCCTGATGGGCGTTCCGCAACGCGTCGTCTCCCGTGAACTGGCGTGCCGAGATGTTGAGCAACCGGGCGCGTGTAAGCCACGCTACCTGTCGTGACAGGTCCAACGACCCATCACGGCCGTGGCCTTCAACCAACAACGGTATTTCATCGACCGGCAACAATTCGCCCAGCTCACTCAGGATCGTTGCCAACAACAGGTCCTGCAATCTGAAGTCGATCTGCTGGTTGGAAGACTGCTGTTGCAGGAAGGCGCGCAAGGCCGCCAGCTCATCGGCGGAAACCCGGATATGCAAAGTCTGCAATGCATTGTGAAAGCCGCAGTCCGGCGCCAGCGCCGCCGTCGTCGCCACAGCCTTCTGGAACACGGCGGATGCAGAATCGCTAAGCAGCGAGAGCTCCGCACCGCGCCCGGACGCCACTTCCCTCAGCAAATGCGGTGGCGACGATCGGGACAGCGCAGTGTTGCCTGTCAGTATGTCCTGCGCCAGGGCATTAAGGTCGGCAATCAGGATCCGCAGCGACACCCAGTCCGCGACCAGATGGTGCACAGCCAACACCAGCGACTGGCTGTCGCCGGCAGGGCCCTGTACCAGAATGACACGGATCAATGGACCGGTTTCCAGATCAAAAGGTCGGCAGGCCCGTTCTTCGACAGCAGACTGATCAGCCTGGGACCCGGCGGTAGCCGCGCAACGGTAACAACTGACCACGTCAACAACGTCCAGTGTCTCCTGTATGTCCTGCAGCCATTGACCATCCCGCACCGGAAAACGCGCCCGCAGGGCGTCGTGGTCTCGTATCAGCCCGGACACTGCATCCATCAGCACCGCTTGCGTCACCGATGAGCTGACACTCAACTCAGTAACAATGTGGAAATGACGCGCCACATCAGCGCTTCTGGAGCGCAGGAACCAGCTTTGCACCGGCAGCAACGCAACCGGACCGGCAAGTGGTTCACGGTATTCGCCCGGCTCGTGCCAGGGCAACAAGGTGCAAGCCATCCCCTGCAACAACGGATAGGTAAAGAAGTCTTTCAGTTCACACGTAAAGCCGGCCGCACGGAGGCCACTGAGTACTTCGAGTGCTTTGATGGAATCGCCACCCAGGGCAAAAAAATCATCACCACAGCCGACGCGCTCTGCGCCCAGTACCCGGCTCCAGGTCTGTGCCAGTACCCGCTCCGCTGCAGTTGTGGGAGGCACAAAGGCTCTCTCGGGCGCAGTGGCCAGCTTCAGCAGCGTGCTGCGCTCGACCTTGCCAGCGGAGGACAGCGGAAATGCATCCATGAGCATTACCGCCGCCGGTTGCATATAGCGAGGCAGTGCTCTTGCCAGTGCCACCACCAGGGCGGACCTGAGCACGTCGCGGTCGTCCTGGATCAGGCCGGTAACACAATACAGCAGCAAACCCAGCTGCGGATGCAACAACGCCAACGCATCATCGACGCCATCTGCCTGACGTGCGACATGTTCGATCTCGCCAGGTTCGATCCGGTAACCGCGAACCTTGAGCTGGTCATCCACGCGCCCTGTGAATTCGAGCAAACCATCGTCGCGCCAGCGCACGAGATCCCCGGAGCGGTACCACCGCCGTGACGGACTGCCCGATGTGGCGACATCCTTTAGCGCAATGAATTTCCGGGCGGTAAGCTCAGGGAGACCGTAGTAGCCATGGCCCAGGGTGCTGCCGCCAATGTACAACTCACCTGTTACACCAACAGGCACACGTGAACCTGCTGCATCGCGCACACTCAGCAAAACACCCGGCAAAGGCTTGCCAATGGGCACGCCAAAGCGCCAGGTATCATGTTCATCGACCGGATACACAGAGGCACACACAGAGGTTTCCGTCGGTCCATAAGCATTCAGCACACGCATGAATTTTGCGTAGTGGCGCAGGTCCTCGGCAATAGCTGCATCTCCTGCGGTCACCAGGACACGCAGGGGCCCCAGATTCCGTTTGTCGAGTGCTCTCAGGAAGACCGGCGGTAATGTGATTACGGTAATCGCGTTTTCATCCAGCCACTGCATGAAGATGTCGATATCACTGCGTACCGTGTCCGGCGCAATCGCCAGCGAGGCGCCGCTACCCAGCGCCAGAAATACTTCTGACAGCGACGCGTCAAACGACAGAGCCGCGAATTGTGCACATACGTCACTGCACCGCACGTCAAACACCGGTATCTGTTGACCGATCATGGCCAGGAATGCCGCGTGCGAAATCTGTACACCTTTAGGCTTGCCAGTCGAGCCTGAGGTAAAGATCATATAGGCGATGGCGTCCGGCTGAATGTCGACTGCCTCAGCCGGAGTTGCTTCGCTTGCCGTGTCCCTGTACCGGACGTGACACAAATCCTGTCGCCGCAACTGCAGTTCATTCGCCAGTTCTGCGCCCTCCTGATCCGTGCTTAGCAGCAGATCCACATCGCCCTCGCCGATTATCAGCAATAACCGGTCCAGCGGGTTGCTGAGGTCCAGCGGTATGTAAACAGCGCCAGCTGCCATTGTCCCCAGCAAGGCAGCAATGCTGCGCACACTACGCTTGCCGATGACACCGACGTGCCGTTGTTTAAGATTAGCTGCGGCGCCGCCGTGGTCCTTAAGGTGAGCCGAAAGCAACAGACTCGCAACGCGTTGCATTTCCTGTTCCAGCTCTGCATACGACCAGTCACTATCGCCATCGCTGATCCTGCCCTTGGCACCAGCCGCAACACTTCTGAACAGGTCAGGCAACAGCTTGGGGTTGCGGTCTCCTGGGGTACTGACAGATGCGTGGCTTTCAAATGCTTCAACGCGCGCAGTATCGCTGTCGCACAGCCACGGTATATTCAGCAGCGTTTCACTATCGTTGCCGGTCAGGCCTTTCAGGGTTTGCCCGAGACAGCGCAGTATCAATTCGATATTACCCCGTGAATAGATGACACTGTCATATTCGGCAAGCAGTCTCAGCCCCCCGCCTGCGGTGGGAAAGGCACTGATAGTAAGATCGTACTGGCTGGTGGTCGACGCCACAGGACGTACCTCGGCGACATGTTCACCAAACCGGAGATCCTCCTCGTCAGTGTTCTGCAGCACCAGTAGCACATCAAAAAGCGGTGTCCTGCCTGGATCCCTGACCAGGTCCAGACTGGAGACGATGGTGTCAAATGGCACACCCTGATGGGAGAGGCAGTTGTTCACTTCTGTCGCTACTGCAAGCATGAAGCTGTCTACCCGATCTTCAAGCGCCAACGTGGCTCTGACGGGAAGAATATTGACAAAAAAACCGATCATCGATTCGAGTTGAGGATGTTGCCTGCCGGCCACTGCGGTACCGATACAGAAATTTGTTTGTCCACTAAGCCGGGCGAGCACGAGCTGCAAGGCTGCCAGCAGCCCGCTGAAGTCAGTGATACCCCGACCGGACAACTGGCGGGAAAAGCCGGACCACACAAGGGGGTCGACATCGACCTGCACCGAAGCTCCTGCACTCTGCATCAGCGCCGGCCGCGGCGCGGCCGCTGGCAGTTGTAGCGGCTCTACCGGACGGGCGAAGTGCTCCTGCCAGAACAGTACCGCATCATTGCCGGCTTCCGATGCCAGCCACTGTATCTGCCAACTGGCAAAATCACAAAACCGCAGGCGACATGCTTGCCGTTCGTCCATGATCTCGGCCGGGCGGGCGCCGGCATTAAACGCCTGGTAAAGCTGCGTGAGTTCCCTGGAGAATATCCCCATCGACCAGCCGTCGCTGATAATGTGGTGCATGGTGATAAACAGTGCACTGCCGCCGGATACCAATGCGCCAGCGGCGATACGAAGCAACGGCGCCTGGCTCAGGTCAAAAGCCAGCCCGCTTTGCGCCTGCGAGGCAGCATCCAGTGCTGCCTCGTCCAACACCTCGTCGAACCAGCGCACTCGACACTCTGGTGATACCTCATGTTGTGCCTGAAGACCGGATTGGCAAGAGTCAGACAGCGACTCGATCGGCACGACGATCTGCCTGATCCGGCCCCTGGCGTCCTCACGGAAGCAGGTGCGCAGGGAATCGTGTCGCAGAAACAGCACCTGTAGCGCGTTATCCAGTGCCTGTCGATTGATGGTGCCACCGACAGTCAACGTGGCATGCATATGCAAGGGTGACGGTCCTGATGCGCGAAGCTGCTCCAGCATCCACAACCGCGACTGCCCGGGCGAAACCGGATAGCTGTCGGCATCGGGCAAGGCCTGCAATACCGGCCCTGGTGCTAAAGGCGCATCGCCATTCAATGCGCTGTCATCAAGCCGGGCGGCCAACGCAGCTAATGTCGGATAAGCCTGCAGATCGCGGAAGTCCAGTGTCAATCCGAAGCGCGCAGCGATACGGGAGAACAGCATCATGGCCTTGAGGCTGTGTCCGCCCAGGTCATGAAAGCTGTCTTCGCGATATATGTCAGACTGTCCCAGAAGTTCGGTAAAGAAACCGGCCAACGCCACCTCGGTTGGCGTCGCTGGCAGCGTTCTTGTCAAGGATGTGCGTGCAGCGCCACTGGTCTGCTGAATGGCGCCCTGGCGCTGCAGTTCATGAAGAATAGCCGCACCGGAGTTCAGTGAACCGGCAAGCTGTTGGTAGTAGCTGGAGGCCCTCGCATAAAACTGTCCGGCACCGCGTGCGTCTGGTGCTGAGGCCAGTTCTCGTCCGTTGTCAGCACGCTCTGCCCGCGCCACCCTGCCCGCGTCGGTGGCTGTTTCCATGGGCGCGGCAACGCCCCGCTCCCCGTACACCGCGTTTTCGCCGGCGCCAGGTTGCCAGTGCACAGCATCGGACACCGGCAAATGGAATTGGCTGTCAACGTTACCCTGCCCTCGCTCAGCAGGAGCATCGCAGACGCTGTGCAGAAATTGCAGTGCCGGTGTGTTGCGCGCCAGTTTGACAAAATCCACGCACAACTCACTGATACCCTCGCTCACCGCTTCCTCCGCCAGTTGACGCAGGATAGTATGCTCAACACCGCGACCGAGCACCCGGCAACTGAGCATAAAACCGAACACCGTCCAGACCTCGTCACCACGACGAATGAAAACACTGCCTGTCAGACCGTAATCACCGTATTTGTCGGTGACACTGATACAACGAATGTCGGTGTCCGGCTGCTGCCGCAGTGTTGCAAGTTCAGCCTCGGTGTAGCGGAACCCGGTGGTATTGAACTGATTGGTGCGTTGCGACAATTGTGCCGTACGCGGCAATTCATCCGGCGCCAGGCGATGCATGTCGACACGGATATCCAGCGATGCCAGGAACTGACCATAGGTTTCACTGGTCTTTCTGGCGCTGGCGCGCTGCAGTTCCTCAGCATACATGCGCGCACGCACGGTATCTTCACGCGTGGCCGCGCGGGCATCCAGCAGCCAGAGGTGATTCAGAAACGCTTCGCGCGCCTGCGCCGGAGGCAACTGTATAGCCAGCACACCAGGACAGGCCGCGAGCACCTGCTCGCACTCCAGCGGACTGTCATCAATAAACACAAAACTGTCGAGGCCCAGGGACAAGTCTTCAGCCAGGGTCAGAATGCTTTCCGACTTTGGTTGCCAGCCAGCGCACACGCGTGTCAGATGTTCCCAGCGCAGAGGCATATCGCGCTGTTCGAAGACCGCGCGGACATCGTCTTCATTGTTCTTGCTGGCAAGACAGATCAGCGCACCGGCAGCTCGCGCATCAAGCAGTTGTTGCTGTAGTTGAATATGGACAGGATCAAGACGAATACCGTCAATTCCTTCCTCGCCAACGATACCTCCCCACAGGGTGTCGTCCGCGTCAACGACAAAAACCTTGACGGCTCGCCTGCGCTGTTGATCCTGCAGTCGCGCGAGCCGGTTGGCCAGCGCCGCAAAAAATTGCTCGGTGTAAGGGATATCTCCAAAAACCAGGTCGGGCGGATAACAGGCCTGCTGCAGACTGTAAGTGTCGGCAACATTCTCCATGCTAAGCACATCTGCATTGTGAAGCCCTGCCAGGGCCTCGGCCACAGAAGCCGTGAGTTCCCGGTACTGTGTCCAGTCAGCGCCCTGCGCATAACACTCGATCCAGGGGCAAGGCACAACGTACAGGCGACTACCCGGGCAGGTACGCGCATAGGCGGCCAGCGCCGAGGTGAGCTCTGTCAGCTGCCCGATAGCAGCAGGCGCCACAATTTTTCCGTCTTTGTCCGTGACCGGCCGCCACAGCACCACGTGCTGCTGTGGTCGCAGACGTCTGAGCCTGGAATCAGGATTGATCAACTCCTGCACACTCTGATCGTAAGGTAACAAAGTGACGGCCGCGGACTGACCGCTGATATATTCATGATACTGCAACAAACCCACCAGGCTATCTGCCGTGAAATTGGCGGACACAGTCCAGCCGGTTGCCACGTCCTGTGTGAGCGCCGCAAGGGTTTGCTGACCATCCAGCAGGGACGCCAGCAACGTGCACAGCTCACTACCCATGGCTTGCAATCTGCCCTGTAGAAAGAGACTGCCATCCGCGACAAAGCGGAAGCTGAGATCGTTGGCAAGTGGCGCCACAATCAGACCAAACTCGAAGTGCATGGGATCGAATATTTCCTGCGGCTGCCAATGCCAGCGCGCAGCATCTTGGTCAGCTGCCGGATAATTTTCAAATACCAGCGCATGCGTCACCAGACCGGCGCGGGCTGGCGTCAGCGTCTGAATTTCAGCCAGCGTCAGATGACCAGAACTCATGCTATCAGCAAACTGTTGCGCGGTTTCGCGCACCAGTGCCGCAAACGTTGCCGCACCTGCCGTCTGGATACGCACCGGCAAGGTATTGATCAGCATGCCTGCGATCGTGCCGATACCTGCAAGATCACTGTCGCGTCCGGATACGGTGGCACCAAACACCAGATCGTCGCTGCCGGTGAGCCGACTCAGATAGATGCCCCACAGGGTCTGCACAGCGGCGTTGAGCGTGAGTCCGTGTTGCTCACACCAGGCAAGCAAGCTCGCGTGTAATGCGACCCCTGTGCGGGTTTCGACGAATAGCGGGGTAGGCTCGGTGGCGGGCAGGCGCGGCAGGTGCGTCGGCACATCGCAGCGACTTTGGTAATCACCCAGCAAACGTTGCCAGTAATCGCGGGCCTGGGCCGGAGACTGCCGGCCGAGCCACTCGAAATAGGCTCGCATACCACTGGCCGCGTTGCGATCTCCGCCACGGGCGTCACCGAAATAAAGCGCTTCCAGCCGTTGCAGCAACATCGCACTGGTCCAGCCATCAAGCGCCATATGATGGAAATCGATGATGAGTTCGTAGCACTCGGCATCAATACGCACCAACGTGATAGTGAACAATGGGTCATGTAAAAGATCCCGCGCTACGCTGCGCAGCTGGGCTCTCAGGTCAGCAAGGGTCGCTTCCTGCTCTGCAGCACCGCTATCCAGGGATAGACTCTGATAGTTACCCCTGCGTTCACGAAATACAATTTGCAGCAAATCACCACCCGCCGTTTGTGCAAATCCGGTTCTCAGCGCCTGGGTTTCGGCAATCAGCGCCTGCACACAGTTGGCAAACTGTCGCTCATCCAGGGGCTGATGAAGACGCAGAGCAACCTGATCCTGATAGGCGGTCGGGTGGGTGGTGCAGTGCAGCCACATGCCCGCCTGCATGCCGGTCAGGGGCAATATCTCCTCCACACCGGATGCCGGCAGGCCCAGCGCGGCAAGCGTGGCGTCAAGCTCGGCGAGCGACGTAAACTCGACCAGGCTGTCGGCACGCGACAACAGGTATTGCCCGGCGTCAGCGTCCTCCCCGACACCACTCGACAGCGTCTGCAAATGGACTGTCAGCTCCCTGAGTTCAGTCAGCCAGGCGCTGGCAAGTCCGGCCAGCGCCAGTGCCTGATGGGGAGCCTGGCCGTGCAGCATCAATTCAAGCTGCCCATCGACGGTGCGCGCCAGTACATCGAGCTTGAAGGGCTCCGCGATAGCGGCGCCATGGTTGTTGCCAGCAGGCTCATGCGCCGGCGCCAGCCAGGCGTCCGTATCGCCGGCGCTTTCGCCCAGATAGTTGAAGCTGATCTGCGGCCGCAAAGACAGTGACCGGCGCACCTCCTCGCCGCTCTGATAACGTAGTGGCAGGTAAGTGAAACCATTGGCCGGCAGGCGCCTGAGACTGTCTTTCACTTCACGGTACAGATCCAGTTGCTGTGCTTGGTCATTGGCGTACACAAAAGGATAAAGCGAGGTAAACCAGCCCATTGTAGAACTGCAGTCACCGAGACCTTCCAGTGTTTCACGGCCATGGCCTTCGAGAGACAGCACACAACCGGCATCATCCAGCATGGACTGCCAGACGCGGATGAATGCAGCCAACAGCGTCTCCTGTGGTTTCATGCGCAATAACCCGGCGCTGAGGCGGAACAGAGCCTCAGTCCCGTCACGTGACAGTGTCAGCTGCGCACTGTCACGATGTGCCTGCTCAGCGGCAAACAGGTCCTGCTGTTTTTCAATGATCTGGCGTCCCTGGGCGACAATTGCCTGCCAGTAACCCAGGTCGCCATCCAGTACGCCATTGACCACCGCCGCTTGCAATTGTGCAGACCAGTTGATGATGCCCAGCGCCTCGGGGATGGGGAGCTGAGCAGTGCTGTTCGCGTCCGCTACCTGACGACGATACAGGCGCTCCAGGCTCCGGGCAAACAGGCGACCGGACACTTCATCCGCTGCCAGATGATGCACCACCACGGCGAGATAGCTGACATCGTTTTCTATTGCCAATCCGACAGCCAGTAATATGCCGGCGCGCAGGTCGATGGCCTGTTGCAGTTCCTGCCAGCATTGCTGCCGTGGTTGTCCCGCCTCGACAATCCGCAATACGTAGCGGCCTGCGCCCCTGATGCTCTGCTGCTGTGTATCGGTGTCCAGTGACAGACGAAGCGCCGGGTACATTTCTATCAGCCCTTCGATTGCCTTACGCAACGCGTTGCTGTCAATGCGTTCGGCAACCCTGAACACGCTGGACAGATTAAAATGGTCGGCAGGCGGGCCACATTGATCCAGCCACCAGTGCTGAGTGGGGCTTAGCGGCCCAGTCTGCAACGCTTCTTCATTGGCCGCAACGGGCTTCACAACAGCCGTAGCGGCGAGGCCGGCAAGCGTTTCCGAGGCAAAAATATCTTTTAATGTGAAATGATAGCCGACTGCACGAGCCTGAGACACCAGTTGGATCGCCCGGATCGAATCGCCACCCAGAGAAAAGAAATTTGCGTCGCGATCTATGGCCAGCGCCGCATTGCCCGACAACCTGAGCACATCGGCATACAGACGCGCCAGATCCCGTTCTGCCTGGCAGTCAAGTTGCCCGGCGGCTGCGTCGCCGGCATCGGTATCGTCCGGCAAGGGCAGCGCGCTTACATCGACCTTGCCACTGGCATTTAACGGCAGCCGCTCGAGATGCACAATCCTGGCCGGCAACATGTAATTTGGCACACTGCCCTTTAATGCTTCGCGTATGTCTGCCACGGAACGACTGACTGCGACCGGTGCCACCAGCCACGCCACCAGCTCACTGCTGCCGGTCTCCCCACGGGCCTGAACATAAGCATCCGCAACCCCGGGCAAAGCGCGCAAATGGTGTTCCACCTCCCCCAGTTCGACGCGGAAACCACGTACCTTGACCTGGCGGTCGTTTCGACCGAGAAACACCAGTTCACGCTTGTGGTTCCATTTGGCGATATCGCCTGTCCGGTAAAGTCTGCCTGTACCCTCGGGCACAAAGGGATCGGGTTGGAAAACGGCAGACTGTTCATGACCACTGGCGGCCTGCTGCGCCAGGTAACCTCGTGCGATGCCGTCACCGCCACACACTATTTCCCCTGGCACACCCACGGGCACCGGGCGCATGTCCGGATCCAGCAGATAAATGCGACTATTGGCAATGGGTCTGCCAATGGGAATGGTAGACAGCGCCAGGTCATCCATGGTGATCCGGTGCCAGGTTGAAAACGTGGTATTTTCTGTCGGACCATAAACATGCAGCAGCTTCAGCTGAGGCTGTTGCTGCAAAATCTTTCGGACGTGTCCAACGGAGACTTTCTCACCGCCGGTAAGAACCGTTTGCAGCTGACAAAACGCACTCGCACTGTTATCAACCAGCTGATTAAACAGCCCGGTCGTCAAAAAGGCGGTATCAATCCGGTAGTGCTCCACCAGCGCATGGAACTCATGTACCTCAAGCAGTGTCGTGCCAGCGGGAATGCAGACACAACCGCCATTCAGCAATGCGCCCCAGATTTCAAAGGTAGCGGCATCAAAGGCCAACGACCCGGTTAACAACACGCGTTCGTTTACCCTCACCTGGTGATAGTCGGTATTACAGACCAACCTGAGTACAGCGCATTGTTCGATCAGCGTTCCCTTCGGTTTACCGGTGGAACCTGACGTAAACATCAGATAGGCAGGAGCAAGGCTTGCTTCAGTTGCCCCCGGGCCAGCGGAATTGCGGAAGCCCAGGAGGCTATCCCGGGCGCGCAAGGCTGTTACCGCACACGACCCGAATTCGGCCAGCAACGCATCTGTGTCAAGCAACACCACGTCCAGCTGCGACATCGCCGGAATGAGTTCACTCTCCGTAAACAGCAACGGTACCGTCCCGGCAGCAAGTACATCACGGACGCGTTGCAAAGGCGTATTGGCAGCCAGCGGCAGATAAGTGCCATGACTTTTCAGTATGGCAAGTATCACGATCAAGGCGCGCTCGTCTTTCTCCAGCATCAATGCGATGTGGCAACCCGGCTGGTAGGCGGGGTGCTTCTGCAGCGTCTCTACCAGGTACCAGGAACGCGCGTCCAGTTCCGCATAACTCAGCTGTACATCGCCGGCATGCACTGCGATTGCGTCCGGACTGCGCTGTGCGACTGCGCAGAACTCTTCAACAAGCGAAGAATACTTTGGATAGGGCCTTGCGGTGGCGTTCACCTGTTCCAGCAACAGACGTTGATCCGCGGCGCTCTGTAGTGGCAACTCACCTACCGGATGTGACGCCTGCCGGGGTATTGCGCTGGCCAGCATGCGCCAGGCATCACACAATATCCGGGCGGTAGCGTCCACAAAGACACTGGTGGCATATTCCAGGTCGAGCCGCAGGCTGCCATCGCTGTCCTTCTCAATGTGAAAGGTCAGATCTACCTTGCTGTAGCTTTGCGGGAGCCGCAATGGCCGCCCCACGCAGCCATTCCCGTCCCTGTCGCTGAGGCTCAGCGCCATGTCGTCCGCCGTGGTATACCCGAGCATGACGTCATACAAAGGAGAGCGACTTGGGTCCTTGGCGAATCCGAGATCCGTGACCAGTTCATCGAACGCCAGCCCCTGATGCTGAAAACCTTCCAGCACACGACGGCGCACCTGTTTAAGCAGTTCCGGAAAAGTCTGCTTGCGATCAACAGACTGACGAAGAGCGATGGTATTTACGAAGGGGCCAATGACCTTGTCAAACTGCGCGCCAGGCCGCCCGGCCACCGGCGTGCCGAGGGTCACTTCATCGGCATTGGCAAAGCGCGCCAGCAATAGTTGCACAAGCGCCACCAGGCCCATGGTCATCGTAGCGTTGTTCGCGTGGCAGAGTGACTCGAAAGCAGCAGCATCCGGCGCCGGCAGGGTCCCCGTTACCGATCGGCCATGAAAGTCCTTGCTCACGGGTCGTGGCAGGTCCAGCAGCGCATCAAGCGACTCCGGTGCACTGGCGAAAATATTCTTCCAGTAAGCCCTCGCTGTGCGGGTATCCGCCCGCGCCTCGTAATCGACAAAGTCCCGGTACTGCAGCGCTGTCGACTCCGCCAGCGCGCCGGCATCTGGATCATCCGCTGCGTAGTGCTCTGCCAGTTCTGCCACCATATTGGTGATCGACAGACCGTCGCAGACGCTGTGGTGAATGATCACCACCAGGCCGGCCTGTCCGGAGTCCGCGACGCAATATATAACCCTGAGCAACCAGTCCTGATGCAGATCGAAGGCTCTGCCTGCCTCCGCGCTGGCCAGTGCCACAAGCTGGGATTCCACATCCGTGTCAGGCGTCAGCGCCTGTTGTTGCAGACACCATTCATTAGCATCACGGGGGATCTGGAGCAGCTCATCATCCTGCTGTACAAAGGCTGAACGGAGTACTTCATGGCTGGCCAACACGCTACGCCAGGCCCGCTGCAGGCGCTCCGGTGCCAACCCCCTGTCGAAACAGAACGCCGACGCAATATTGTAGGCGGCACTGGCTTCGTCGCCGAGCTGAGACAACATCCACAGGCGGCGCTGCGCCAGGCTAAGCGGATAAGGTGCGCCGGGCGCCGGACGCCGGCCTTGTGGTTGCCCCCCTTGCTGCTCCCGCTGTTCACGCAGCCGGGAAATCTGCTGCAACAGCGCAGTGCGCTGTTCGGGCGACAGGTTCTCCAGGCGTGATCTGAGAGCAGCATTGTTTTCCACGTTTAACTGCCCTGCCTCGTGTCAGTTACATCAGTGAGCAGCGCTTCGAGCGCATCCAGATCAAGGCCCTCGACGTCAATATCCTGCAGTAGCTCGTCAACGTCATCGGTTGACGCCAACGCCGCGGCGCCATCGGTTTGACACAGCGTCGCTTGCTGGCGCGGTGTGGGGAATTCAAAAACATCCGCCACACCCATGATCAGACCAAACCGTGTTTGCAACACATCGACCAGCGTCAGTGCTTTCAGGCTATGTCCACCAACATCGAAAAAATTGCTCAGCGGATTGATCTGCTGATGACCAAGTACCTGCTGCCAGGCACTGATGATAATAGCTTCAATATCACCCGCCGGCTCTCCCCCAGAAGTCTCTACCAGACTGAACGGATCGGGCAGCGCGGCGCGATCAATCTTGCCGTTGGCGGTCATCGGCAACGCATCCAGCCAGAGCGTGTAGGCCGGAATCATATAGTCAGGTAGCCGGGTCGACAGCCAGGGCCGCCACTGCGCCGGGGCGGCCGTCTGGTCTCCGACCAGATAGGCGACCAATTCCGTACCATGAGTGTTCTCGATTGACATCACCAATGACTCGGACACACTCTGGTGCATCTCCAGGCAGCGGGCAATTTCGTCGCATTCAACACGGTACCCGCGGACCTGTACCTGATGGTCGTTACGGCCCAGGTAGATCAGGCCATGCTCGGGACTGACAAAACCAGTATCACCCGACCAGTAACAGCGTTCGCCACCAGCAGCTTCCAGAACCGAAAACTTGCGGGCGTTCAATTCATCGCGATTAAGATAACCCATGCCTACGCCACTGCCACTGATCACGATTTCACCGGCAACGCCCGGCGGTTGCAGGCTGCCATTGCCGTCAACAATCCAGACGCCGGTTTCCGGCAGCGGGCGGCCGACCAGATTGAGTCGCAAGCCACTGCTGATGTCAGCTTCGTCTACTTCCCGATAGGTCACATGCACTGTGGTTTCCGTTATGCCATACATGTTGATC
>CAJXPR010000039.1 GCA_913058135.1 uncultured Gammaproteobacteria bacterium | reverse complement strand
ATCTACACAGAGTAGATCGTCGGCAGCGTCAGATGTGTATAAGAGACAGGGGCTGGACTGGCGGTTATGTTCTGCTGGCATTGCTACTGGCACCGTATCTGCGCAAGTTCGGCAAATTCACCGTGCCCGACTTTATCGGTGACCGTTACTACTCAAACAGCGCCCGCCTGGTTGCAATTTTCTGCGCCATCTCGGTGTCCTTTGTTTACGTCTGCGGCCAGATGCAGGGGGCAGGTATCGTTTTTTCCCGCTTCCTGGAAGTTGATATCACCACCGGCGTTATTATCGGCATGACCATCGTATTTTTTTACGCGGTCATGGGCGGCATGAAAGGCATCACCTATACCCAGGTAGCGCAATACTGCGTGCTTATCTTTGCCTACCTGGTACCGGCGATTTTCATCTCCCTGATGATGACCGGTAACCCTATCCCGCAACTGGGCTTTGGTTCCGAGCTCACGCCTGAGTATGGTGGCGGCTATTTGCTGGACCGGCTCGACAATCTGAGTCTGGATCTGGGGTTTGCCGCCTATACCGAGGGCCTGCGCCCAACCCAGGATGTGTTTTTCATCACGGCCGCGCTGATGTTCGGCACGGCCGGGCTGCCTCACGTCATCATCCGCTTCTTTACCGTGCCCAGCGTGCGGGATGCGCGCAAGTCGGCAGCCTATGCCCTGATATTCATCGCTATTCTGTACACCACGGCGCCAGCAGTGGCTGCATTTGCCAAAACCAACCTGCTGAATACCGTTAACAACGCCACCTATGAGGAGCTACCGAGCTGGTTTGGCACCTGGGAAACCACACAACTGATCGAGTTTGACGATCGCAACGCAGACGGCGTTGTGCAGTACTCCGGCGACCCCGCAGTCAATGAATTAACGGTCAACCGTGACATCATGGTCCTGGCCAACCCGGAAATCGCAGGGTTGCCCAACTGGGTCGTTGCGCTGGTGGCTGCCGGTGCGCTGGCAGCCGCTCTGTCGACGGCGGCCGGCCTGTTACTGGTGATATCGACGGCGGTCTCGCATGACCTGCTGAAGCGCAGCCTGATGCCGGGCATTACCGAAAAACAGGAGCTGCTGTTTGCGAGGCTGTCGATTTTTGTCGCGATTCTGATCGCTGGTTATTTTGGCATCAATCCGCCCGGGTTTGTTGCCGAAGTTGTCGCGTTTGCCTTCGGGCTGGCAGCCGCGTCCTTTTTCCCGGCCATCGTGCTGGGCATCTTCTACCGACGCATGAACCGGCAGGGCGCGATATCAGGCATGCTGGCCGGTTTCCTGTTCACGGCAGCCTACATCATCTACTTCAAGTTCATTTCCCCGGAGACCAGCAATGCCGCCCACTGGTGGTTCGGCATATCACCTGAGGGTATTGGCACGCTGGGTACCTTCATCAACACCGCCGTGGCCTTGACCGTCAACCGCTTCTTCGCCGCGCCGCCGAAGGCCGTGCAGGACATGGTGGAGGAGATTCGCCTGCCAAACTGAATCAATCGTCCGTGACACTGATTCTGGGCGCAGACTCGCCGGCAGCCTTCAGGCCGGTGACCTGGTCAACCAGACGTCGGGCCAGGGCGTGATAGGCGCTGGCGACGGGGCCGTCGGGCTGAGACAGCAGGATCGGCCGGCCGGCATCAGTGTGTTCACGGATAGACAGATCCAATGGCAGGGAACCAATGACATGCACCCCATAGTCGTGAGCCAGCTGTTCGCCGCCGCCCTCGCCGAAAATGGCTTCAGCATGCCCACAGTTGGAACAGATATGTACCCCCATATTTTCCACAACGCCAAGTATCGGTACATTGACCTTGCGAAACATTTCGATGCCTTTGCGGGCATCCAGCAGGGCAACATCCTGCGGCGTGGTAACAATAACCGCCCCGGTAAGGCTGACTGACTGCGACAGGCTAAGCTGTATGTCCCCGGTCCCTGGCGGCATGTCTATCAACAGGTAATCCAGTTCCGACCACAAGGTGAATTTGAGCATCTGGTTAAACGCGCCAACAATCATTGGGGCGCGCCAGACCATCGCGGTGCTGCCCTCAACCAGATACCCCATCGAGTTGGTTTCCAGGCCACAGGCCAGAATCGGACGCATATATTGCTTGTCGACAATCTCCGGCCGGGTGCCCGAACGCACGCCTAGCATGGTCGGTTGACTGGGTCCGTAGATGTCTGCATCAAGCAGCCCCACCCTGTAGCCCTGCTGCTGCAACGCAACCGCCAGGTTGACCGCAGTCGTGGATTTACCAACACCGCCCTTTCCGGACGCGATGCAGATTATATGTTTGATTCGGGAAAGATTATCCATGCGGTAAAGACTCCTGCGGATGGTTGCACCGCGCTGCCAGTGTCGACGCACAGGGCTGGTCGTGACGCCCTGTTCCGCCCTCTGGCGGGCGATTGAAACTTGATCTTGGGCTGTATTCCATGTTCTATTAAGGGCTTGATAGTCCTGACTGCATTAATGGATCCATACATCATGTCTGAACATCGTACCCCAAATTTTTTCAGGAAACCGGCAGCGGTCGCTGACCATGGTTCCTGTCGCCTCACCGGCCTGGGGATAAAAAAACTGATGGCCTTTGTGGCACTGATGGCGGTCACTCCATTGACGACCTCGGCGCAATCCATCGACCCATTGACAGCAGCCCAGGAAAGTTTCGAAAGCCCGGTTAAATATGCGATCTACTCATCGGCCTGGCATCTTAACAGCAACGCCGGACTGCGTGTTGTTGCACAGAACCAGGGAGATTCACCCATCAAGCTGGAAAGTATTCTGTTCCGCGATGAAACCGGATCACAGGCAGATGCGAAACTAGAGCTGGATATGATGATTCCCGCGCAAGCCTGGGCCGAGGTGGAATTGCCTTATCAGGATCTGCTGTCCGGAAACGACTGTGTTAACCGTACCATGGAGGATGACTGGAAACTGGTTGAAATCTCCAACTATACCCTGAATCCGTCGGTACGCGGTCTGATCATTGAAAACACCCGCTCCTTTCGCATCTACCAGTGCGTTCGCAACGTCCAGACAGTCTGGTACAGCCCCGAAGACGATACCGAGCTATCACAGAATCAATGGCTGATGTACCACTTCGAACGACTGCCACTGGACTGACAGGCTGCTCAATTCCCCAGCTGCTGAGCCTCGCGAACCAGTGTGTTTTTGCGCGTTTCCAGCTCTGAAATCAGAGACTTTTGCAAGGGTTCGACTGTCTGACCCTGCGCATCAATATTGTCATACTTGAGCTGCTCGCTGGCCAGCATCTGCAGCAATTCCTCAGCAGCAGTAATGGCTTCGTTCAATTTTTCATTGGCCTGCTCGCGTCGCCTGATGCGAGTATCTGCCTCCGCTATCTGACGCTCCAGCGCTGCAATCCGCTCCTCCTGCTCGCGCTGCATGCGCGCCCGCTCGGCCGCTTCCTGCTGGCGCTGGAGGGCAGCCGCCTGCCGTGCGCGGGCCTCTGCTTCGCGCTCAGCCTCAGCACGCGCTTCGGCCAGCGCCACGCGCTCTCTTTCAACCCGTTCCAGCTCTGCCCGCAACTCACGCTCGGATTGCTCTGCGGCCAGACGTGCCTCTTCGGCCTGCTGCGCGCGCTCAGCCATGGCGCGGGCTTCAGCTTCAGCCGCTGCAGCTTCCTGTTGCGCCTGCATGGCCTCCTGCTCGGCGCGCTGTCCTGCGCACGCGGATAACACCAGCAGCAATACCACGCCGCTTATGCGCAATGGTCTGGTTAACAAGTTGTTCATCAGTATACCCTTGAAGATCTTTAGTCGCAGCGCGTACTTTATAATGAGTGAGGTCACGCTGACCAGTGCCGCGCGGCCAATCACCGGAAAACCTGCATTTTCGGGCCGATAACCGCTGCCAGGACTGAAATTCCGCAGCCGATTACTCTATAATCGGAGGTTGGCATCCACCCACAACATCCGCCAGTCCTCAGGCTCAGTACTATGACGGTGCTCAAAACCCGGCAATCGCGTATTCGACAGTGGCTGTCATGGCTGCTGCGCCTGGCTTTAGTGGCCGTGCTATTGCTCGTGTTCAGTGTTGTCAGTCTGCGCCCCAGCGTTCCGCATCCGGGCGCGCTGGCCGGGCCCGACATCCGCCGTATTGAGCAGTTGATCGTCGACAATAGCCCGGAACGTCTCAGTCCTCGTGGCGAGCGTGAACTGATCCTCAATACCGAAGACCTGAATCTGCTGACCGCCTTTGTCATGGCCAATGTGCCACAGACCAGGGATGCTGCTGCGCGCGTCAGGCTGACAGGCGATACTGCGCAGGCCTGGTTGAGTATTCCCCTACAGATCGGTCCGCTGACCGTGTATCTGAATCTGCGTGCCCGATTTGCCCAGGATGAAGGGCGCGCAAGGCTGATTTCACTACACGCCGGTCATCTGCCGGTCCCACGCCGCATTATGCGCGGCGCAGAAGACATGGCTGGGGAACGACTGGCGGCGGCCAGCAACGCCAGCCGGGAACTGGCGGAACTGCGCCACGGTGTCAGATCGGTCACGCTCGAGGATGACCAGCTGCATCTGACGCTGCAATGGGAACCTGAAACACTGGCCCAGTTGCGCTCCCAGGCACGGCAGATATTCATGAGCGAGCAGGACCGGCAACGACTGCTCAGCTACTACACCTATATCGGCGATCTTGCCCGCATTGCCGCGCAGCAGGGCCGCACGGTGTCGTTGCAGACATTTTTGCCAGACCTGTTTGCCCTTGCCAGTGAACGGGCCGCCGATGGCAGCGCAGTGGCCGAAAACCGCAGCCTGCTGCAGGCGTTATCACTGTATGTCAACAATCTGAGTATTCGCGAACTGCTGGACGGCATCCCCGATGACAGCGTCTATTCACCACCGGCCCTGCATGTGACGCTTTATCAGCGCCAGGATCTGGGTCGGCATTTTGTCAGCGCCGCGGCCATCGCCGCCTCAGCCGGGGCGGGTATTGCCGAGGTTCTTGCCAACAGCAAAGAAGTGTATGATGCGCGCTATACCACCGGATTCAGCTTCAGCGACATGACGGCCAATGTTGCCGGCCTGACACTGGGTGAAATCGCAACGGAGAATGAAGCCCAGGCACGCCAGATGCAATTGCGACTTCGTGATGCCGGCGCCGAGTCCGCGTACATGCCAGCACCGGACAGCGAAGACGATGGCATGTCAGAAGAAGCCTTCATCGAGCTTTACCGCGACCGTGGCAGCTCGCTCTACCAGTCACGGCTGAACGGAATCGAAGCCAGAGTCAGTGCGCTGCCACTTTACCGCACTGCTGACGCACCCTGAGTAATACAACCAACAGCGCGCGACCTGCCGAAACAGGTCCACAGGAAAATCAGAGCAGATGAGTGACATCAAAAACCAGGGGTTCACCACCCGCAACCTGCATGCCGATCGCGCCGACAAACCCGAACACGGCGTGTTACACAAGCCCATCCATACCTCTGTGGCGTTCACCTATGATGATGCTCGCGATCTGGCCGCGGTTTTCCAGGGCAAAATGGCCGGATACAATTATGGGCGTCAGCAAAACCCAACCGTCAATGCGCTGCAGACGCGCATTACCAAGATGGAACAGGGTATAACCAGTACCGCATTCGCCACCGGCATGGCGGCCATTGGATCTACCCTGTTCGCGCTGCTGCGGGCCGGTGATCACATGATCGCCAGTGCCTTTCTGTTTGGCAATACCAACAGCCTGTTCAACTCGTTCCGCAATTTCGGCGTTGAGGTCAGCTTTGTGGATACCACCTCTGCCAGCGAAGTTGCGGCTGCCATACAGGACAACACCCGCCTGGTGTTTACTGAAACCATCGCCAATCCGGTCACTCAGGTGGCGGACCTGGCGAATATCGGACAGCTTTGCCAGCAGCATGGGCTCATTTACCTGGTTGACAATACGATGACCTCACCGTGGTTGTTCCGCCCGATCACGGTCGGCGCCAGCTTTATTGTCAATTCCCTGACCAAGACCGTGGGCGGTCATGGCAATGCGCTTGGCGGCATGCTTACTGACACCGGCCTGTTTGACTGGAGCAGCTACGACAATATCTTTGACACCTACCGAAAAGGCGACGTCAAGCTATGGGGCACTACCCAGGTGCGTAAAAAAGGCTTGCGGGACTTTGGCGCCACCCTGGGCCCGGAAGCGGCCCATCACCTCGCGGTGGGATCGGAAACCCTGCCCCTGCGCATGGATCGAGCCTGCGACAACGCCCAGAAGCTTGCCGAATTCTGCGACCAGCATCCGCGCATTAAAAAAGTGTACTACCCGGGGCTTTCGCATCATCCGCAGCACGAGAGGGCCAGGTCGCTGTTTAGAAAAACCGGCTCCATCATGAGCATCGACCTGGTTGACGACATCGACTGTTTCGATTTTCTGAACCGGCTGCAATGTGTCATTTCCTCCAGCAATCTGGGCGATACTCGCACACTGGCCATTCCGGTGGCACATACCATCTACTTTGAAATGGGGGCAGAGCGCCGCGCCTCCATGGGCATCAGCGATAACATGATCCGCTTGTCGGTTGGCATCGAAGATATTGACGATCTGCTGCATGACTTCAGCCAGGCGCTGGACTGAAAGTCCGGGAGGAGGATCATATGATAACCCTGTGCCACCAGAACGATATCGAAGAGGGTCGTGCCAAAGGCTTTGAGGTCAATGGCAAATACCTGTTCGCGGTCAAAAAAGACAATCGGGTGTATGTTTACTACAACTATTGTCCGCATCTTGGTACGCCGCTGGAGTGGCTGGAAGACCAGTTCATGGACCCCGACGGTATCTTCATCCAGTGCTCCACGCACGGCGCACTGTTTGTGGTCGAGGACGGCCAGTGTATTTCCGGCCCGTGTCGGGGTAAGTCGCTGAAAGCCATACGGCATGAAAGCGGCAACGGCTTTATCATGGTGAATGAAAACGATATTGCCCTGCTGGGCAGAATATAGCTGACCGGGCCTCAGGCCAGTGCCCGCTGCAGCCGCTCTGCGGCCTGCTCCAGACGTGGCATGGCAGCAGTAAATGCAAAGCGGACATAGCTGTTGGCATTGTGCTCGCCAAAGTCGGTGCCAGGCGTCACAGCGACACCATGTTCTTCCAGCAACATCCGACAAAATGCCTCACTGTCGTCGGCAAAGCGTTCAATACCTGCGTAACAGTAGAATGCGCCATCGGCCTGCCATGGCAATGAAAAGCCTACTGAGCGCAACGCGTCACAAAAAAAATCGCGCCGCTGCCGGAACGCTTCGCGGCGTTGCTCCAGTACCTCCACGACGTCCTCGTCAAACGCGCGCAAGGCTGCGTGCTGAGCGGGCGTTGGCGCCGCTATGAACAGATTCTGCGCCAGGATATTCGCCGTTACTGCCAGGGCCTGCGGCACCACCAGCCAGCCAACCCGCCAACCGGTCATGCCAAAGTATTTCGAAAAGCTGTTAACAACCAGGTTTTCGGGGTTGCAACCCAGTGCTGTGGGCAGGTTGCCCATGGCGCGCCTGCCGCCAGGATCGTCCTGGTAGTCCAGCCCCTGGTATATTTCATCCACCAGCAGATGGACACGCCGTGCGGACGCCCAGTCACTCAGCGCCTGCATTTCAGGCGCATCTATCACTGCTCCGGTTGGGTTGGCCGGCGAAGCCAGCCACAGACCTTTGACTGAACTATCACCAACATTGCTATCACAGACACGATCCAATTGCGCCAGTGTCGGCGCTGGCCGGCCCGGTGAGGCCGGCGGGATCAACACGGCTCTGCCACCAACCAGGTGCACATAGTTGCGGTTACAGGGATAGGATGGATCGGGCATCAGTACTGCATCACCCGCATTCAACAGCAGGTTGGAGGCCAGCACCAAAGCGCCGCTGGCGCCTGGCGTCACCAGGATCCGCGAAGGGTCAACGCTGACACCATGATGGTCGGCATAAAACCTGGCGATCCGCTCTCGCAGGGCTGGCAACCCGGCTGCCGGTGTATAGGCAGTACGCCCCTGCTGCAGAGCCTTGACCCCCGCCGCCACGATTTGCGGCGCCGTGGCAAAATCCGGCTCGCCGACTTCCAGATGCACAACATCGACACCTGCGGTTTCAAGTTGTCGGGCCCGCTCCAGCACATCCATCACCCGAAAGGGGTTAACCAGACGGGTCCGGTGCGCCGCAGGTGCCTGGAAAAGTGACTCGCGTTTTATTACTGACATAATTGCTCTGCATAATGCCCCTCCGGCCACAAATGGCGGGGGTGGTCACAAGATCGGCGAACATAGCATTTTTTCTAGCCTGCACGCCAATTATCTGGTAGCTTACTGCGCTTGCCGTATCAGACCGCCTGCACCGGAGTGCGCAGCGCATGATACGGCTCTGTTTCTGTTGGCAAGCGCGCAGGATCGCGCTACTGTTGAGAGTACAATTCTGACCACCCTGGCCTGCTCACCGGATCCTTTTACCGGCATGTTCTGACCAGGGAACAATGCATCAGAATTCTGGAAAACCCGTTAGGGGTATGAGGCCTGGTTCACCATGTCCAAGAAAGAAGCACCTGCTGTTAGCTCGTCAGTATTAAAGAACTTCACACCCTATAAAGTTAAAAAGGGTGAGGAGTACATGAACGAGAAACAGAGAGAACATTTCAAGATGATACTGCGTCAGTGGCGCAATCAGTTGATGGAAGAAGTCGACCGCACTGTGCACCATTTGCAGGATGATGCGGCCAACTACCCCGATCCGGCCGACCGCGCGACCCAGGAAGAGGAATTCAGCCTGGAGCTGCGTACGCGTGACCGTGAACGCAAACTGATCAAGAAAATCGACTCCACCATCGAGAAGATCGTCCAGGACGACTACGGTTTCTGCGAGTCCTGCGGTATCGAGATCGGCATTCGTCGTCTGGAAGCACGCCCCACAGCTGACAAATGCATCGACTGCAAAACGCTGGACGAGATTCGCGAGAAACAGTGGGGCGCCTGATCCACTTCCGATGACTGCCGCCAGCGACCACATCATTGGCCGGTTCGCCCCGTCACCCAGCGGGGCTCTTCATTTTGGATCCCTGCTCGCCGCCCTGGCCAGCTTCGTAGACTGTCGCGCGCGCGGCGGCCGGTGGCTGTTGCGCATGGAAGACCTTGACCCTGCCCGCGAGCCGCCCGGCGCGGCTGATCAGATCCTGCACCTTCTGGAAGACCTTGCCCTGACCTGGGACGGGCCAGTGCTGTATCAAAGCCAGCGCCTCGAGGCTTATGAGGCTGCGCTTGCGGAACTGGCCGATCAGGGGCGCACCTACCCGTGTGACTGTTCACGTCAGCGCGTCAGAGCGCTGGGCGGTGTCTACGACAACCATTGTCGCCACCGGTTGTCGACGCCGACTGGCAGCAGCGCCATCCGTTTCAAGGTGCCGGATCAGATGATAACCGTCCATGACCGGATTCAAGGTGAATACCGCCAGCACCTGCGTCGCGACTGTGGCGATTTTGTGTTAAGACGGCGCGACGGACTGATAGCCTACCAGCTAGCTGTCGTGGTTGATGACCAATGGCAGGGGGTGACGGACATCCTGCGTGGGCACGATCTGCTCGACTCCACTCCCCGGCAACTGGCACTACAACAGGCACTGGGTTATCGGCAGCCGGAATATGCACATATACCGGTGGCGGCCAACCATCGTGGACAAAAGCTCAGCAAGCAGCATTTTGCCCGCCCTCTGCAACGCAACAGCGCCAGTGATTACCTGTATCAGGCACTTAATTTTCTGTGCCAGCAGCCGCCCGTTGGTTTGCGCCGGGCTCCGCCAGCAGAGCAGGTGGCCTGGGCAACAGCACACTGGGATATACAGCGTGTGCCCAAGTTAGCTACTATTCCTGTCAACTCTTCGTTCAGCTGACAACCATTACCATGTACATACCACCATCCACGCTGATCTTTCTGGTCTTTACCTATCTGCTGTTCCTGCTCAGCGTCGACTGGGCGCTGAGTGCTGACGGCGCCTGGTATCGGCCATTTGTGGTCTGCTTCGTCGTCATCGCGCTGGCCGCCTGGGCGTACCGGGAACAGAATCTCGATGAGCTTTGAACTCAGCACGTTATTCGCCATCGGGATTGGGTACCTGATCATCCTGTTTGGTATTGCATTTATCACCGAAAAGGGCTGGATTCCGGAAAAAATTGTCCGACACCCGGTTGTTTATGTGCTTTCACTGGGCGTGTTCGCCAGTGTCTGGTCCTATTTCGCCGCGACTGGCAACGCGTTCCGCGATGGTTTCGGTTATCTGGCACCCTTTATCGGCATATCGCTGGCCTTCCTGCTATCCCCCGTCTATCTGCGTCCGATTCTGAACCTCACCAAAACCTATCAGCTCAGTTCGCTGGCAGACCTGCTGGCATTTCGTTACCGCAGCCCCTGGGCAGGCACGCTGACCACGCTGGTGATGATGATGGGCGTGATGCCGCTACTGTCCCTGCAGATCCAGGCAGTAGCCAATATCGTCGGCCTGTTGTCGCCGGAGGCATCACAGACCACCCTGGCGGTGAGTTTCTGTATTCTGATCACCCTGTTTGCGATTTTCTTTGGGACCGGCAAGGGCTCAGGCAGGGAACGTCACGAAGGTCTGGTGATGACCATTGCCTTCGAATCGCTGGTCAAACTGGTAGCCCTGCTGCTGGTAGGCGGCTTTGCCGTTTATTCAGGCTTTGGCGGCATGGATGCCATGGATCAGTGGCTGCGCGAGCAACCCGAGCTGCTCCGCCAGTTGAAAGAGCCGGCAGCGCCCGGCACCTTTCAGGTGACGATGCTGGTTTTTTTCACTGCCGCCGTTGCCACCCCACAAATGTTCTACATGACTTTCCATGAAAACAATCATCCCCGCGCCCTGACTATCGCCAGCTGGGGCCTGCCGCTGTATTTCCTGCTGCTCAGTCTGCCGGTGCTGCCCATTTTATGGGCCGGACTGAAAGCCGGCAGTGCCAGTCCCATGGAGTATTTCACTGTGACCCTGGGCATGGACTACGGCTCGGAACTGTTCACCTTGATCGGCTTTATCGGCGGGCTGTCCGCCGCCAGCGGACTGATTATCGTGATTACCCTGGCACTATCAACAATGTGCCTCAATCACCTGATCCTGCCGGTCTGGCAACCTACCGCCAAACAGGATATCTACCGCTGGCTGTTGTGGAAACGTCGTGTGCTGATCACCGCGCTGATCTGGGGCGGTTTTTTATTCTATTACATACCCAGCGACACTCAGAGCATCCGGGCAGTCAGCAACATCGGTCTGATCGGCAGTCTGCAGTTTCTGCCCGCCATCATCGCGTTGCTGTACTGGCCGCGCGGCAATAAAAAAGGCTTCATGGCGGGATTGGCTGTCGGCACTGCAATCTGGGCACTGTTTCTGGTGTTACCGGTTATTGCAGGTACCAATTTCGTCACCCTGGGCGCCCTGAACACCAGGGAAATAGTCGCGCTTTCGCTGGTATGCAATGTCGCCATGTTCATGCTGGTGTCGGTCATGACCCGCAGTTCCAAGGAAGAGCGTATTTCTGCTGATATCTGTTCTGTCGATAACCTGCGCCGTCAGCGGCGCGCCGGTCTGCGCGCGGCGTCACCGGAAGAGTTCATCAGCCAGTTGACCAAACCACTGGGCGAACGTACTGCCACCCGCGAGGTCATGCAGGCCCTGCGCGACCTCAACATGGAGCGTCAGGACACCCGTCCGCACTCACTGCGTTTGCTCCGCAGTCGGCTGGAGGCCAACCTGTCGGGTCTGCTGGGTCCGGCTATCGCGCACGACCTGATCGATCGGTTTCTGCCTTTTTCGTCCAACAGCGAACCGGGAACCACAGATGTCACGACCATCGAAAGCCGAATAGAAGCCTATCGCAGCAATCTGTCAGGCATGGCATCCGATCTGGACAACCTGCGTCGCTATCATCGACAGATCCTGATGGAGCTGCCGTTAGGGGTGTGCTCCCTGGGACCGGAAGACCAGGTTGTGATGTGGAATCACGCCATGGAGACACTTACCGGCCTCAATAGCGACGAGGCCGTGGGACTGCACATCAGTGAGATCGGACAACCCTGGTATAGCCTGATTAACAATTTTCGCAGCGCAGAATCGGCGCATCTGCACAAACAATCCGTCAATGTCCAGGGCAGCAAACGTTATATCAGTCTGCACAAAGCGGTCATTGAAAAGTCCGCCAGTCAGCGCATACGCCAGGACGGTGTTATCGTGCTGCTGGAAGACCTCACCGAAACTGAACTTCTCGAAGAGGAGCTGGCGCACAGTGAACGCCTGGCCTCCATCGGCCGGCTGGCTGCCGGGGTGGCCCACGAAATCGGCAATCCGATCACCGGCATTGCCTGCCTGGCGCAAAACATCCGTGACGAGACACAGAATGACGAGTTGCGCACCATGGCACGGCAGATTATCGAGCAGACTGACAGGACATCCCGTATTGTGCAGTCACTGGTCAATTTTGCACACAGCGGCAGTCACAACAAAACCGAGCGGCGCCGGGAGATTGTCAGCATCGCCGAATGTGTCGACGAAGCGATCACTCTGGTTTCCCTTAACAAAAAGGGCAAGGAAATACGCTTCGATGTAAAGTGCGCGGACGACGCACGTCTGCTCGGAGATTCACAGCAACTGTTGCAGATCCTGGTTAACCTGATCAATAACGCCCGCGATGCGAGCCCGCCTGACAGTACCATCAGCATTGAATGCGAACGTATTGCCGCTTCTATACAGGTCAGTGTCAGTGACGAAGGCACCGGTATTCCTGATGAACTCAAGGATCGGGTTTTTGAGCCTTTTTTCACCACCAAGGAGCCCGGTGACGGCACTGGCCTGGGCCTGGCACTGGTCTACAGTCTGGTTGAAAACCTTGACGGTCATATTGATATAATGAACGCCTCGCAGCGCCAGCAGTACCCTGGAACACGAGTAATCTTGAGTTTTCCCTGTTATGATGAAACATGCACGTGAAGGCTGACAGAACCATTTTGGCCTGCGTTTAATGAGTACACACATGACTGCACAGCACAAAGTTCTGGTTGTAGAGGATGAACAGGTAATCCGCACCGCGCTTCGCCGGTTGCTGGAGCGCCACGAGTATGAAGTCAGCGAAGCCGGCTCTGTCAAAGAGGCGCTGGCGCAACTGGGTGACAAACAGTTTGATATAGTCATCAGCGACCTGCGACTACCGGGCGCACCGGGAACCGACCTGATCAAGGCCACCCGAACGCCGGTGCTCATCATGACCAGCTACTCCAGCCTGCGTTCGGCAATCGACTCCATGAAAATGGGCGCCGTTGATTATATTCCCAAACCCTTTGAGCACGAAGAAATGTTGCAGGCGGTAGCCCGCATCATCAAGGAAAACGCCAGCCGGCAACCCGCCGCCAAATCCCTGGAACCCCCACCCGAGCCGCCCGTGCCAGGCATGATAGGCAGTTGTCCGCAGATGATGGAGCTGTTCCGGCGAATCCGCAAAGTGGCAATGACCAGTTCAACAGTGCTTATCAACGGGGAATCAGGCACTGGCAAGGAGCTGGTGGCCCGTGCCATTCATCGCCTGAGCGATCGGCACGAATCTGAAATGATTTCAGTCAACTGCGCGGCAATTCCGGAGAACCTGATCGAGTCCGAACTGTTCGGGCACGAAAAAGGCGCATTTACCGGTGCCACAGCCAACCGTACGGGTCTGGTAGAGGCAGCCAGCGGCAGCACCCTGTTCCTCGACGAAATCGGCGAATTGCCGCTTGAAGCCCAGGCTCGGTTGCTGAGGGTTTTGCAGGAAAGCGAGATACGCAAGGTGGGCTCCGTGCAATCACGCAAGGTGGATGTGCGGCTGGTTGTTGCTACCCACCGTGACCTCAAACAACTGGTGATTGATGGCGATTTCCGTGAAGACCTGTATTACCGGATCAATGTCATGACACTGCTGCTGCCGCCGCTGAAAGAGCGTGGCAATGACATTCTGGAACTGGCCGATGCCATTCTGTCCCGCACCTGCAAACGCCTGAAATCACCAATGCTGCGCTTTACCGAAGAAGCCACGCAGGCCATCTCCACCTACCCCTGGCCAGGCAATGTCCGGGAACTGGAAAATGCCATTGAACGCGCGGTGGTGCTGGCGGAAAACGAAGATATCGGCACCGAGCTGCTGGCCATTGACCTGAGCGGCAGCAAACGCACGATTCGATCGCTGCTCGAACGCAACCTGGAAATTCCGGGTGAAGGCGATGACGGGGATGCTGCCGAAGAGTTATCGCTGGAAGATTACTTCCAGAAATTCGTTCTCGAACACCAAGACCAGATGAATGAAACCCAGCTCGCCAAAAAACTGGGCATCAGTCGCAAATGCCTCTGGGAGCGACGCCAGCGTTTCGGCCTGCCCCGCAAGAAGAAACAGGCTTGAGACAAACTGTTACCGATACCCATCTACACACAGCACAAGAGAGATTTGGTAACACTTTGTGTGACCCCAGTCACATTGGCACCTTCCAAAAAACATCATGTGTTTGATTTATATGGATATTTTATTTCTGGCACGCTTCCTGCTCTATATCCCGCAATAAGAATAAAAACAGACAATAACAATAACGCTAAACAACAATAAAAATCGCATCTGTATGGGTGCACAATAACAATAAAAATAATCAAAACGGGCGAGTAGACATGGATCGGCGGATTGCTGATTGCTACTGGTACTGTTTAGAGCTCAGGCATTAAATTTGGTGCCCCCTGAACAAGAACAAAAAGAAATAATAATAAAAATAATCAAATACCTTCCTTGCGGGGGGGTCGAGTCACCCCCCAGAGCATTTCTCCCTGCAAATCCCTGCAATTCCCTGCAAAGCGCCAGCACTTCAGTGTATTATTAGCTCTTATGCCATTGTCGACCCGACAGAGGTGCCGAATGCTATGTGAACGGATACAAATCATCTGATGTTTAAAAAGCTTACCCGACTGCTTTTTGGCAGAACCAGCAAGGCTGATACTGAAACCACCCGTTCAGATGTAGCCGCCAAACCTGCTGACACGCCAGGTACCAGATCGTCACGCGGTCATCGCAGCTCCCGCAAATCGGCGTCACCAGCAGGTCGTCATCAGCAGTCATCAGATCCTCGCGACGACCTGCGTAAACTCAACCTGAATATCGACGTCGACAAGGTCACCATTGTTCCCCGCGAACAACACAGCATCTCACGCAAAGACATTTCACCCAGTGCGCTGAAAGTTCTGTATCGACTCAATGATGCCGGCTTCCAGGCTTTCCTGGTCGGTGGCGGCGTTCGCGATTTGCTGTTGGGTGGACATCCCAAGGATTTTGACATCTCCACCAATGCCACACCGGAGGAAGTCAACGATCTGTTTCGCAATTCACGGGTCATTGGTCGTCGTTTCAAGATTGTACACGTCCGCTTCGGCCGCGAAATAATCGAAGTCACGACGTTCCGCGCACACCACGAAATCGAAACCGAAGTGACCGAAGGGGAATCCCGCAAGCACATCAAGCACCTTGACTCCGCCCACTCCAGCACCGGCATGATTCTGCGCGACAACGTCTATGGCAATATTGCCGAGGACGCAGTTCGTCGCGACTTCACCGTCAATGCCCTGTACTACACCACCAACCAGTTCATGATACTGGACTTTGTCAACGGCCTGCCCGACATCAAACAGCGTCTGATCCGCATGATCGGCGACCCGGAAACCCGTTATCGCGAAGATCCGGTTCGCATTCTGCGTGCGATCAGGCTGGCTGCCAAACTCGACTTTGCGATTGAGAAAAAAACCGAAGAGCCTATTCCGCGGCTGGCTACCTTGCTGGAATCGATTTCTTCCGCCCGTCTGTTCGATGAAACAGTCAAGCTGTTTACCAATGGCAGTGCCGAGAAGACGTTTGACCTGTTGCGCCAGTACAAGGTCGCTGATTACCTGTTCCGGCCAACCCTGGCCTGCCTGCATGATGACGACAACGACGCCAGTAATGTAGCCATTGAAGGTAAACTGTTGACCCTGGCTTTACGCAATACCGACAATCGCCTGGCGCAGGGCAAATCCGTCACCCCGGCATTCCTGTATGCGGCGCTGCTATGGCCACCGCTGCAGGACGCGCTTCGCCATACCAGCGGCAACCGGGCCCCGACCCTGGGTGCGCTGCAGGAATGCGCCGGAGAGGTCATCATTGAACAATTAAAATACACCGCCATACCCAAGCGCTTTACTGCCATGATGCGGGAAATATGGGAACTGCAATTACGCCTTAGCCCGCGCAACCGACGTAGCGTTGAAGTCGCCTTCACCCATCCCCGCTTTCGCGCAGCTTACGATTTCCTGCTGTTACGCGAAGCCGCTGGTGAGCAATTGAACGGCCTGGGTGACTGGTGGACGCGTTTTCAGCAGGTTGATGCCGACACGCAGAACACCATGATCGATGCGCTGCAGGGCACCAAGGCACCGCGCAAGCGCCGGCGCAGACCACGCAAACCGGAGTCAGCTGACTGATGGCCCGCATACCTCACTATATTGCCGTTGAAGGCCCCATTGGCGTCGGCAAAACCAGCCTCGCCAAACGCCTGGCAGAAACATTCAATTACGACATCGTGCTTGAGAAACCTGAAGACAATCCGTTTCTCGAGCGTTTCTACCGCAACCCCAGGCAACATGCACTGGCAACACAGCTGTTCTTTCTGTTCCAACGCGCACAACAACTGCAGGAGTTAAAACAGGATGATCTGTTTGAGCCCGTCAGAGTCGCCGACTTTCTGATCGACAAGGATATGCTGTTTGCCCGCCAGAATCTGGATGCAGACGAGTTCCAGCTGTATCAGAATGTTTATCAACATCTGACCATTGACGCTCCGGTGCCGGAACTGGTTATCTATCTGCAGGCGCCAACCCAGGTGCTGCTGCAGCGCATCCAGAAGCGCGGCATTGCGGCCGAGCAGACCATCGAAGCCGACTACCTGAGCCGCCTGAACGACGCCTACACCTCGTTTTTCCACTACTACGAACGCTCACCACTGCTGATTGTCAACAGCACCGATCTGGACCTGGTCGGTCACGACGAAGACTACCAGCAGCTGGTCAGCCAGATCATGACTGCCCCTCAGGGAACGCACTACTTCAACCCCAAACCGACCTTGCTGTGACGTCAACGGTCACGCTAAGCTGACACTCAGGAGAAGGCATCGCATGAGTACACAATCAGCGCAAAAACACATCACCCTGAGCACACTGAACAGGATTCGGGCCGAAGGGCGCAAATTCGCCTGCCTGACCGCCTATGATGCCTGTTTTGCCGGCTTGCTCAACGAAGGCGGGGTGGAGGTCATCCTGGTGGGCGATTCGCTGGGCATGGTGTTGCAGGGGCATGACAATACCCTGCCGGTCACCATGGCGGACATGGTTTACCACGTGCAGTGTGTCAAGCGCGGCAACAGCACCGCCTTTCTGATGGCCGATATGCCATTTATGAGTTATTCCTCGGAAACCGAGACCCTGGAAAATGCCGCGGCACTGATGCGCGCCGGCGCTGAAATGGTAAAGCTGGAAGGCGGCGCCTGGCTTGCCAGCTCCACCAGCCTGCTCGCCGAACGTGGCATTCCGGTTTGTGTGCACATGGGCCTGACACCACAATCGATCAATCGCATCGGCGGCTATCTGGTACAGGGACGTGATCCGGTGCAGGCGGAAAATATGGTCAGGGAGGCGGGTCAGCTGCAGGAGGCAGGGGCCAGCATACTGCTGCTGGAATGCGTCCCCACAGCGCTGGCCAAACGCATCACCGAATCTCTGGAAATTCCGGTTATCGGCATTGGTGCCGGACCTCACACAACGGGCCAGGTACTGGTACTGCACGATCTGCTGGGCATTTCCCCGATCCGGCCAAAGTTCGTGAAAAACTTCCTGGCAGAATCGGACCAGGGTATCGCCGGCGCCATCAAGGCCTATGCGGAGGCCGTCAAAAATGGCGACTTCCCGGCCGCGGAACACAGTTTTGACTGAACGGCCGGGGCGCTGATATGCAGACCATCCACCACGTCAACGAACTCAGAACCCTGCTCACCAGGGTTCGCCAGACCGGCAAACGCATCGCCGTCGTGCCCACAATGGGCAATCTGCACCGCGGCCATATCAGACTGGTGGAAACCGCCGCCGCCCACGCAGACTTTGTGGTCAGCACGATTTTCGTCAACCCCATGCAGTTTGGCCGACATGAAGACCTGGACAAATACCCGCGCACACCGGACGCCGACGTCAGAAAACTGACAGACGCCGGTTGCCACTGCCTGTTTGCGCCACCGGTCAGTGAAATCTACCCTGAAGGTCTGGGGCAGCACACTGTTGTCAGCGTCCCTGGCCTGTCGGAGCGGCACTGTGGTGCCAGCCGCCCCGGGCACTTTGACGGTGTTGCCACTGTGGTCAGCAAGCTTTTTAATATCGTCGGCCCGGACATCGCAGTATTCGGTAAAAAGGACTACCAACAGTTTCAGGTCATTCGGAAAATGACGTCCGACCTTTGTTTTGGTATTGACATCATGGGCGTCGAAACCGAACGTGACAGCCAGGGTCTGGCGCTAAGTTCCAGGAACGGCTATCTGAGTGAATCAGAGAAACTGACAGCACTTTGCCTGAGCCGCACACTCAATGAAGCGGCGCAACGCATCACCGATGGTGAGCGAAACTACCGTGTGCTGGAACAGCAGGCACTGCAGAGTTTCACTGCCCACGGCGTCACACCCGACTATTTTAATATCTGTCAGGCTGACAGTCTGGCACCCGCCACCGGAGCAGATCTCCGGCTGGTCATACTGGCAGCCGGTTTCGTCGGCGCCACCAGATTGATCGACAATATTGAAATCACCTTGCCAGAATAAAAAAGCTAACCAAAGGAGACCATCATGTCGCACCCCAATGTTTACCCGGTCCGGTCCGACCAGGCCGCTCACAGCCTGATCGACATGGCCGGCTACCAGCGCATGTATGAGCAGTCTATCAATGATCCGGAGACCTTCTGGGGCGAGCAGGCAGAACAGTTTCTGGGCTTTTTCCAGCCCTGGAGCAAGGTGTTCAGTGGTGATTTCAGCAAGGCTGATGTCGCCTGGTTCAAGGATGCCAAGCTCAATGCCTGTTGGAACTGTGTGGACCGCCACCTGCCCCAGCGCGCCGATCAGACGGCACTGATCTGGGAAGGCGACGAGCCTGATAGCAGCCTGCTGATCACCTATCGTGATCTGCACCAGGCCGTCTGCCGACTGGCGAATGTCCTGAAGCTACGCGGTGTAAAAAAAGGCGATCGGGTATGTATTTACATGCCCATGATCCCCGAAGCGGTTTATGCCATGCTGGCGTGCGCCCGTATCGGCGCCATTCATTCGGTGGTGTTCGGCGGCTTCTCCCCCGATGCCATCAGGGATCGCATTCAGGACTCCGATTGCCAATCAGTGATCACCGCCAACCAGGGGCTGCGCGGCGGCAAGGTCATCCCTTTGAAAGATAACGTCGACAAGGCGCTTGTACATTGTCCCAACGTGCACAGTGTGGTCGTCGTCAAGCACACTGATGCACCGACGCACTGGCATGAAGGCCGCGATATCTGGTATCACGATGCCATTGGCCAGGTTGACGACCAATGCCCGGCAGAAGTGATGGATGCCGAAGATCCACTGTTCATTCTGTACACGTCCGGATCGACCGGAAAACCCAAGGGCGTGCTGCACACCACGGCTGGCTACCTGCTGAGCGCCGCCATCAGTCACAAATATATTTTCGACTACCATGAAGGCGATGTCTTCTGGTGCTCGGCTGATGTCGGCTGGGTGACCGGCCACAGCTATATTGTGTACGGCCCCTTGTGTAACGGCGCCACGTCGCTTGTTTTCGAGGGTGTGCCCACCTACCCCGACGCGTCACGTTTCTGGAACGTCATCGACAAGCATCAGGTAAGCATTTTCTACACTGCACCAACGGCGCTGCGTGCTTTGATGAGCATGGGTAATGAGCCGGTGCAGAAAACTTCGCGGAAATCGCTCCGCCTGTTGGGGTCGGTCGGTGAACCGATCAACCCCGAAGCCTGGGAGTGGTATTACAACATCGTCGGTGAGCAGCGCTGTCCGATCGTCGACACCTGGTGGCAAACCGAAACCGGCGCCAGCATGATCAGTCCGCTGGCCGGTGTGACAGCCCTGAAGCCCGGCTCAGCAACGCTACCGTTTTTTGGTGTCAAACCCGAACTACTTGATGCCGAAGGCAATATTATTACCGGCCCCGGCAAGGGCAATCTGGTGATCACGCAGAGCTGGCCCAGTCAGATCCGCACGGTTTTTGGCGATCACCAGCGTTGCATCGATACGTATTTCAGCGCGTATCCCGGCTATTATTTCACCGGTGACAGCGCCCGTCGCGATGAAGACGGTTATTACTGGATCATCGGGCGGGTAGATGACGTGCTCAATGTATCTGGTCACCGATTGGGCACGGCCGAGATTGAAAGCGCACTGGTGCTGCATCCCGCCGTGGCTGAGGCAGCCGTTGTCGGCTTCCCGCACGACATCAAGGGTCAGGCCGTGTACGCTTATGTGACTCTGATGCTGGACGTCGAGGAGTCGGAGGCGTTGCGCAAAGAGTTGATCGGTTTTGTCGCCGAAGAGATCGGCGGCTTTGCGCGCCCGGACATCATCCAGTTCGCGCCCGGTTTGCCCAAAACCCGATCAGGCAAAATCATGCGCCGGATTCTGCGCAAGATTGCCGCCAATGAAACGGACAATCTTGGGGATACCACGACGCTGGCGGATCCGTCGGTGGTTGAGCAGCTGATTGCCAATCGGGTTAACCGCTGATGGGCGCACGTACTTTCATCGGTGACAGCCATGGGATGCAATTTTTCGTATAACAGTAGTTACAGGCAAATATTATGCAGGATCTAGTTATTGTTGCTGCCGGGCGCAGCGCCATTGGTACGTTTCAGGGCGATCTCGCGGGCATCAGCGCCGTCGAGCTGGGCAGCCAGGTCATCCGTCAAGTGCTCGCCAGACATCAAATCAGCGCCGATCAGATTGATGAAGTGATTATGGGCCACGTGCTCACTGCCGGCTGCGGCCAGAATACGGCGCGACAGGCGAGTGTTAATGCCGGCCTGGGCTTTGACACGCCCGCCATGACCATCAACAAGGTGTGCGGCTCGGGTCTCAAGGCGGTACATCTGGCCGGGCAGGCCATTCTCTGTGGCGACGCCGGGATGATCGTGGCCGGCGGCATGGAAAACATGAGCCAGTCAGCCCATGTACTGCCCAACTCCCGTACCGGACAAAAAATGGGCCATTGGCAGGCCATCGATACCATGCTGCACGACGGGCTTTGGGATGCATTCAACCAGTACCACATGGGCATCACTGCGGAAAACCTGGCGGATAAATACCAGATCAGCCGCGAGCAGCAAGACGAGTTTGCTGCGCTGTCGCAACAAAAAGCCAACACCGCGATTACCGAAGGACGATTCAAGAATGAGATAGTCGGCGTGGAAATACCGCAACGCAAAGGCAGTGCCGTGGTGGTGGACAGGGATCAGGGGCCGCGCGCGGGCACTACTCCCGAATCGTTGGCACGCCTGCCAGCGGTGTTCAAAAAAGACGGTACCGTGACAGCTGGCAATGCGTCCGGTCTGAACGATGGCGCCGCGGCGGTTGTGGTGTGCAGCAGAGCGGCTGCCGAGCGCGCCGGGCTTACGCCCCTGGTCACCATCAAGGCCTGGGCCAACGCCGGTGTCGACCCGAAAATTATGGGCATCGGTCCGGTCTCAGCAACACGGCGCTGCCTGGCCAGGGCCGGCTGGACACTTGACGAGTTGGATCTGATTGAAGCCAATGAAGCATTTGCCGCGCAATCGCTGGCGGTTGGCAAGGAGCTGCAGTGGGACATGAACAAGGTCAACGTCAATGGCGGTGCTATCGCCCTGGGTCACCCGATCGGCGCGTCCGGTTGCCGGGTACTGGTGACGCTGATTCATGAGATGATTCGCCGGGATTCCCACAAGGGATTGGCAACTCTGTGCATCGGCGGTGGTCAGGGCGTAGCCATTGCAGTGGAGCGCTGAGCCCTACACCAGATCCTGCACGGCCAGGTGCTGACTCAGGTACACCTGGCCGCTGAGATCACGCAGCAAGTGCGACCTCTGCAAGGCATCCATGACCGGCCCCTTTACCTCGGAAAAATGCAGCTTGATGCCCAGATCACCCAGTCGTCTGTTGATGGCTTCCAGGGACTCGAGGGCACTGAGATCGATTTCGTTGACGGCGCTGCACATCAGGATCACGTGTTGCAGATCGCTGCGCTCCGACACCTCCTTGTAGATCAGGTCCTCCAGATAACGGGTATTGGCGAAATAGAGACTCTCATCAACACGCAACGACAGGATATGCGGATGAGTGATCACCTGATGTCGGACCACATTGCGAAAATGCTCAGTGCCCGGGATTTGCCCGACAATGGCGACATGTGGCCTTGAGCTTTTGTATAAATGCACCAGAACCGAGACTATGATACCGGCTGCCACCCCCGTCTCTACCCCAATGAGTAAAGTCAGCACGATGGTTGCGGTAACCGCCAGAAAGTCGGCCCGGGAATAGCGCCAGGCTTTGCTGACGATACTGATATCCACCAGTGACCAGACCGCCACGATGATGGTAGCCGCCAGCGTCGCCTTGGGTAACCACGCCAACAAGGGCATAAGCACAAACGTTGCCGCCGCGATCAGGATGGCGGCAAACAGGCCCGCCGCCGGCGTTGCTGCGCCGGCATCAAAATTGACCACCGACCGCGCAAAACCGCCGGCAACCGGGAAACCACCGGAAAAACCAGCCGCCAGGTTTGACGCCCCCAGGCCGATCAATTCCTGATCGGGATCTATGCGTTGTCGCTTGCGGGCCGCCAGGCCCTGTGCCACCGATACCGACTCCACAAAACCAAGAATGGCGATCAGCAGAGCGGGCCCAGCCAGGCTCGCCCACGGGATGGACGAGAATGACGGCAAGCCGGGTACCGGCAATCCCGCAGGTACCTCACCAACCAGGGCCAGGCCGCGCTCACCGAGATCAAAATACCAGGCGGCCAGACCACTGGCTACCACCGCGAGGATCGGACTGAGCCGCGCGACAATGACTGCTCCACGGTCAGACATACCTGCCCGGCGTAACAGCGGCGCCAGATTGCCGCGGGCCCAGAACAGATAGACCAGGGTCGCAACACCGATCGTCACTGTCGGCACGTTGAGATCGGGCCAGGCGAGGACGAATGCGGAGCCCAGGGCATGAACAAGCTCCGGTAAATTATGGCCGGAAGCGCTGAGTCCGAGAATCGCCGGTAGTTGTCCCAACGCGATGAGCACGCCGGACGCGGTGATAAAACCGGCGACTACCGGATGGGATAAAAAATTGGCAAGAAAACCCAGCCGCAGCACGCCCATCAATACCAGGAATAGCCCGGACATCAATGCCAGCGTCATTGCGGCGGCGACGACCTGCGCCGGGTCCGTCAGGCCCAGACCAGAGATGGCGGCCGCTGTCATCAGCGAGATGACTGCTACCGGCCCCACTGACAGTGCGCGGCTGGTTCCGAAAAAAGTGTAAGCCACCAATGGCAGAATGCTGGCATACAGGCCCATCTCTGGTGGCAGTCCTGCCAGCATGGCGTACGCCAGAGACTGGGGCACCAGCATGACCATGACAATAACGGATGCCAGCAGATCGTCCGTAAGTTGATGCGCTGTGTACGACCTGGCCCAACTCAGAACAGGGAAATAACGCACTGACATAGTTTCGTCACTCTATTGTGAGTATTACGGTGTCCTATTCCTGCTGCTGCGCCAGCCAGCCGGCAACACCGCGCAAGTCATAGCCCAGTGCAGCTCCCCGTTCCACGATCTCCTGTGGCGGCATGCCCTTCAGGCCCTTGACCAGCCCCCAGAGCTGGATGGAACGCGTTCCGGTGCGGCAGAAGGCCAGCACCGGCGGCGGGCATTCGTCCAGCGCAGCGGTAAATTCGGCAATATCCTGCATGCTCAGTTGTCCGGAAACGACGGGGATATGACGAAACACCAGACCATGATCTTCAGCCGCACCCTGGATTTCATAGACAGGCGGTTGTCCGGCAGCTTCGCCATCGGGGCGATTACAGATAATGGTTTTGTAACCAGCAGCCGCCAGTACATCTACATCGTCAGCAGTAATCTGCTCTGAAACCGAGAATTCATCTGTCACTTGTTTTGCTGTCATATTTTACTCCGTGTTCGCAGGCCGGAAAGCAGCCTGATGGGTCATTGCCTGTCTGTTCGGGCGACGGCCATTGTAGCGCGCCCTGCCATTCAATTCAGCGCAATGTGCCGATATGCTGAAAAACGCTCACCCACCTGACACTCGCCGGGCCGTTGCCACGATCAGCCGGCGTAGCCAGATATGTCCGGCATCATGCTGCAGCAAAGGACTCCAGGCCATCTGCAGCTCGATGGGTATGATCATGAAGGGCGGTTTGCGCAAACACAGGCCGTGGTCGCGCTGGTGAAGGCGTGCCAGCTCGGTGGGCAGTGTTGCGACCAGGTCAGGCTGGGTCGCCAGCAAGGCCGCCACCTGGTAATGGCGGGTAAAAACCCGAATCCGACGTGTCATACCCATTTCAGCCAGCGCTTCATCAACCCAGCCCATCCGCTGACCATCCCGCCGGCTCATGCCTCGGCCCGCTCCAACCCCGGTCTTGCTGACCCAGATATGTGCGGCAGACAGGTATGCATCCAGGGAAAAATCGTCAGCTATCGGGTTATCCGGACTGAACAGACAGGAAAATCCATCGTGCCACAGGCTGGCCTGATGAAAAGTCTGCGGCAGACGATCAAAACGATTGATCGCCATGTCCACTTTGCCCTGTTCCAGATCCTGAAAACTGACATCGCTGGGGGTAAGCACATCCAGGCAGATATCCGCGGCAAGCTCCCGAAGTTCTGCCAAAAGTGGTGCCAGCAAGGTGGCTTCCGCATAATCGCTGGCCATGATGCGAAACACCCGCTGGCTGTCGGCGGCGTTGAAATCGGCGACCGGCAGCACGGCCTGCTCGACAGCCGCCAGGATTTCCCGGACCTGGGGTTGCAGTTCCAGTGCTCTCTCGGTTGGTGTCATGCCTTCGCTGGTTCTTACCAGCAATGGGTCCCGGAACAGGTCGCGCAACCGACGCAGGCCATTGCTCAGTGCGGGTTGGGTAATACCCAGCTGTTCCGCCGCGCGGGTTACGTTTTTCACCCGCAACAGTGTATCCAGATACACCAGCAGATTGAGGTCGATGCGCGACAGATTCATATGTCGAAGGGACATCCGTATACAATAATAGGCTTTATTATGACAAATCCCGACGACAGCGACATGAGCCAGAACAAACTATTTGTGAAACGCAGGTAAAAAAATGCCCGGCGCAGGCAGAACCTGACCAGGCATAAACGTCGAATTCGTCAATCCTTCCGATGCGTCGTGGCAATCAACCGCCGACACTGTCAAGGTCTGCCACAGTTGGCTGGCCCGGACAATTGCGTGTCTTGACCTGTTTACGCCAGGCGTGCAGAAGTGGTTCAGTATAACCACCGGGTTGCTCGCGAGCCTTGAAAATCAGGTCACAGGCGGCCTGAAAAGCGATGCTGCCAGCAAGATCACCGGTCATCGGCCGATAGTCGGGATCGTGCGCGTTTTGCGCATCAACCACAGCCGCCATTCGTCTCAGGGTTGCCAGGACCTGATCGCGATTGCAGATCCCGTGCCGCAGCCAGTTGCCCAGGTGCTGGCAGGAGATACGCAGCGTCGCTCTGTCTTCCATCAGACCTGTATTGTGGATGTCGGGTACTTTGGAACAGCCGATACCCATATCAATCCAGCGCACCACATAACCCAGCACGCCCTGCACATTGTTTTCCAGTTCGGCCGCAATTTCCGCCTGCGTCCAGTCGGGCGCAGCGACCAGCGGGGGCGTGAGCAGATCAGCCAGGGCAGCCTGTGGGCTGTGCAGCAACTGCGCCTGACGCTCAGCAACTGACACCCGGTGATAATGCAACACATGCAGCGTTGCCGCAGTTGGTGACGGCACCCAGGCACAACTGGCGCCCGCACGCGGATGGGCAATCTTGTCACGCAGCATCTGCGCCATGTCGTCGGGCCTGGCCCACATGCCCTTGCCAATCTGCCCGCGTCCGGCCAAGCCACAATCAAGGCCGATGGTTACATTGCGGTCTTCATAGGCACCTATCCAGCGCTGCGTTTTCATATCCGCCTTGCGCACGACGGGACCGGCCTCCATACAGGTATGTATTTCATCGCCGGTCCGGTCCAGAAACCCGGTATTGATAAAAATGACCCGATCACTGGCCGCTGCAATACAGGCCTTGAGGTTGACACTGGTGCGTCGCTCCTCGTCCATGATCCCCAGCTTCAGTGTGCAGCGGGACATGCCCAGGATCTGCTCAATGCGCGCAAACAGACGACAGGTGAATGCCACCTCGTCGGGGCCGTGCATCTTCGGCTTGACGATGTAGACGCTGCCTTCACGTGAGTTGCGGATGCGCTTGCCGCCTGCAGCCAGATCGTGCAATGCCGCTGCCGCCGTGATCAGGCCGTCCAGAAATCCTTCCGGCACCGGATCACCATTGGCATCAAGCACGGCGTCCGTGGACATCAGTAATCCTACGTTGCGAATCAGCATCAGACTTCTGCCAGGCAGACACAGCGGTGCGCCTGTCGCGGCGGTGAACTTTCGATCTTCCTGCAAGGTCCTGTGCACAGCTTTACCCTGCCTGATAAAACTGTCGGTAAGCTTCCCGGTCATCAGTCCCAGCCAATTGCGGTATACCAGCACCTTGTCGTCGGCATCCACGGCGGCCACAGAGTCTTCACAATCCTGAATGGTGGTCAGTGCGGACTCCAGCACGATGTCCTTGACGCCGGCGGCGTCCTGTCGCCCGATCGGGTGAGCGGGGTCGAGCTGCAAATCGATATGCAGGCCGTTGTTGACCAGCAGGATATGCGCCGGACTGGCGGGTTCCCCTGCGTAACCAACGAACTGCTGAGGCGTACGCAAGCACGTCTGGCGCCCTCCCTTCAGCTCGATACCCAGTGTTGCCCTGCCACTGCCATCGTCGTCCGTGACGCGTAGGAAGTATCGCTGCGCCTGATGATGGCTCCCGACTGCCAGTGGAACTATCTCGTCAAGCAGATCCCGGCCCATGTCTATCACCCGCGCTCCGCGTGCCGGGTTATACGGCCCCTGCCGGTTGCTGCCGTCCGTTTCCGGGATTACATCGCTGCCGTAAAGCGCGTCGTAGAGACTGCCCCAACGCGCATTGGCCGCATTCAGGGCATAACGTGCATTTATCACCGGCACCACCAGTTGCGGCCCGGCCAGGTCGGCAATTTCGTGATCAACACCGAGCGTTGTCACCGCCACAGATGCCGGCTCCGGTATCAGGTAACCGATGTCTTCCAGAAAACGCTGGTAAGCAGCAACATCCTGCACCGGTCCGGCATGCTCCCGGTGCCACGCATCAATCTGTGTTTGCAGGTGTTCGCGTCGCTGCAATAGCGCCTGATTGTCAGGACCGAATTCGCCAACCATCGATGCCAGCCCCTGCCACAGCTGACCCGCGGACAGACCGGTGCCAGGCAGTAACTCATCCTCCACAAAGCGGATCAGCACGTCGGCCACCCGCAGGTTGCCCGCCTTGGTCTGTACGGTGGTCATGGTCTGAGAAAAAACGGGCATGATGCTCATGCAGGACTCCTGAGTTCGGGTGGATAACAAGACCGGGCAGTTGTGCGAGCATCCTAGACCGGCGATGCCAATTCGGCCAATTTATCCTTTTTATTTATTGCATACATTTGATGAATACCCAGCTTCCTACTAATATTCACTAAATAAATCTTTGGATAACGAGAATAAATTTCAGAAATCATCCCCAGCTCCCTAGACTTGCCGTCGATCGCTACCGTTGTGGCAGCTAATTCAAAACAGGAGAGACGTCATGGGCAACTACAATCGCGAACAGGAAATTGCTGACATCAAACTGGACTGGGCACAAAACCCGCGCTGGAACGGCGTCCAGCGACCGTATACCGCCGACGACGTGGTGCGCTTGCGGGGTTCGGTAAAACGCGACCATACCTTGGCCAGACAGGGCGCGGAGAAGCTGTGGCAGTTGATAAACGACGGCGGACGCCCCGCTTTTCGGCCGGACAAGGATTTTGTAAATGCCATGGGCGCATTGACCGGTGGTCAGGCTGTGCAACAGGTCAAGGCTGGTGTGCAGGCCATTTATCTGTCGGGTTGGCAGGTAGCGGCCGATGCCAACACGTCGGAAACCATGTACCCGGACCAGTCACTGTATGCCGTGGACTCGGTACCAACCGTGGTGCGGCGCATCAATAACGCATTTGAGCGCGCCGACCAGATTCAATGGAAAAAGGGCATGAACCCGGGCGACGAAGGTTACATCGACTACTTTGCCCCGATCGTCGCCGACGCTGAAGCCGGTTTTGGCGGCGTCCTCAATGCCTACGAGTTGATGAAAAACATGATTCGCAACGGCGCTGCCGGCGTGCACTTTGAGGATCAGCTGGCATCGGTGAAAAAATGCGGTCACATGGGCGGCAAGGTGCTGGTGCCGACCCAGGAGGCTGTGCAGAAGCTTGTTTCGGCACGTCTGGCGGCCGATGTGGAAGGTGTGCCGACCATTGTTCTCGCCCGCACCGATGCCAATGCCGCCGATCTGATCACTTCGGACTGCGACCCCTACGATGCACCGTTTGTCGTCGGCGATCGCACAACCGAGGGCTTTTACAAGACCCGACCGGGCATTGACCAGGCGATTTCACGCGGCCTGGCATACGCCCCTTACGCCGACCTGCTCTGGTGCGAAACCGCCACCCCCTCACTGGAAGAGGCAAAGAAATTCGCCGAGGCCATCAAACGGAAATTTCCCGACCAGATGCTGTCCTACAACTGTTCGCCCTCGTTCAACTGGAAAAAGAACCTGGACGATGCCACCATTGCCAAGTTCCAGCGCGAACTCAGCGCCATGGGTTACAAATTCCAGTTCATTACGCTGGCAGGTATTCACAACATGTGGAACGGCATGTTCAATCTTGCCTATGAGTACGCGCGACGAGACATGTCAGCCTATGTTGAACTGCAGGAAAAAGAGTTCGCCGATGCGGCCAGGGGTTACACCTTCGTGTCGCACCAACAGGAAGTCGGCACCGGTTACTTTGATGATGTGACCACCGTGATCCAGGGAGGCCGTTCTTCAGTGACAGCGATGAGCGGTTCCACCGAGGAACAACAGTTCACTGACAGGGCCGCACTGCAAAAGGTTTCATAACGGCATGAACAAAACCGCCCGCCGACTGGCCAAAGCCATTCTCAATGGCTTTGATGCGTTTTTCGCGGAGTACAAGAATATTACCTACGGCGCGCAGGGGCGGTTTGAGCGGGCGGACTGGCAGGAAGTGCAGTCTGCCATGGGTCAGCGGCTGGATCTATACAAGCAGAAAGTCATCAGCGTCGCTGACAGCGCCCGCGACATCACTGGTCAGGATCTGCGCGACCGCGACCTGTGGCAACAGACCAAGGCAGAGTTTGCCCGCATTATTCAGGGCCATCGCAACTTCGAGATCACCCAGACCTTCTTCAACTCGGTCTATTGTTATGTGTTTGCTCATCAGCAGATACGGGACCTGCATGCCTTTGTCATGAATCCGGCGTCGCAATTGACTGCTCTGCCAAGTGAGGATGTACTGTTGCGGTTTCGTTATGAGGCGGACGCCGCTGCTGCCTTCAGGAACATCCTGGACAATTGTGGATTCAATATTCCCTTCGAGGACAAACTCCGGGACGTCGGAATCCTGACGCATGTGTTTGAGGCTGTTTTTGCGCCAAGGCTCCCGGCAACAGGGGCGGTATGGGTGGAAATGCTGGAAAGTCTGTTTTTCCGCAACAAGGCCGCCTATGTCATAGGGCGGTTTGTTAGTGGCGGCGTAAGCCTGCCCTTCATACTGCCTGTACTCAATAATGAACAGGGCGGTGTCTATGTCGACACTCTGTTGCACGACCCGGACGACATCAGCATCGTATTCAGTTTCAGCCGCAGCTATTTCATGGTGGATGCCTCTACTCCTTCGGCGTATATCGATTTCTTGCGCACCATCATGCCGCACAAGGAAATCTTTGAACTCTATAGCGCCATTGGTTTCCCCAAACACAGCAAGACGGTTTATTACCGGCGGGCAGTGGAGATGACTCTGGCCAGCCAGGACGAATATGTTACCGCGCCCGGCATCAAGGGTATGGTGATGCAGGTGTTCACACGCGACGGTTTCGACTATGTATACAAGTTGATACGCGAACGCTTTGCGCCACCCAAGAACGTGACACGTGCTCATGTCCGCCACTGCTATGCCCTGGTCAAGCGCTGGGAACGGGGCGGACGCATGGCCGACACTCAGGAATTCAACAATCTGGCCTTCGACCGGCGCCGGTTTTCCGCCGAGCTGCTGGCTGAATTGCGTCGGGAAGTTCCGTCACTGTTGGAAGAAAAAGGCAATGTGCTGGTGATCAAACACTGCTATATCGAACGCAAAATGGAACCCCTGAACCTGTATGTTCAGCACTGCACAGACGAGCAATTGCACAACGTCATGGACGAGTACGGCAACGCCATCAAACAGTTGGCCGCCGGCAATCTGTTCCCGGGAGACATGTTGCTGAAAAATTTTGGAGTCACCCGTCATGGGCGCGTGGTGTTCTATGACTACGACGAAATCTGTCCGCTGACCGATTGCTGTTTCCGCTGGCTGCCCGAGCCGCAGACCGAAGAGCAGGTCCTCGCCGGCCAGCCCTGGTACCATGTCGCCCCCAACGATATCTTCCCAGAGGAATTCAGCCTGTTTTTCTCCGGTAATCAGCACGCCCGCCGCGTATTCGAAGAGCTGCACGGCGAACTGTATGACCCGGCATGGTGGCTCGCTATGCAGACACGAATCAGGAGCGGCTATGTCGCCGACGTTTTCCCCTATCGCAAAAAGCAGCGTTTTCAGCAGCGTGCCGTCTGAGCCCTGATAAACCGCTTGACCGGCGAATGCCGCCGTTGGTCGCATTCAGACAATACGGCCAGGACAAATCGCACTGAGCCGGCATATCATTCACTCTATTCAGTCCATACTAAACAAACTGGCGCATTTTCATGCAGACAACACTCGACCGGGCTCGAGCCCTTCCCGACCGGCAAAATGCCGGACAAGACGACGGCAGTGATGGTGTCAGTTACTTTATCGAGCAAATGGGCCTGACGTCGCAGACCGATGGCCCTGTCTCTTATACACATCTGACGCTGCCGACGATCTACTCTGTGTAGAT